>JAPKZH010000620.1 GCA_026393905.1 Candidatus Aminicenantota bacterium | reverse complement strand
GAGATCACCAGGCCGGCGAAGCCGTCCAGAAATCCCAGCTTTAAAAAATAGGATTTAGTGAACCGGAAGCAGGGAAGGAAGAGAAGGTGATACCAGCGGCACTTTTTCTTGTGGGCGTAGAGCTTCTGCGCTCCCAGGTCGGAGAAATGGTTGATCCGGGTCAGGTGTTCGCCGATGTTCCGGTAAGTGAAATGATGGATGGCGCCCTTGAGCTTTTTGATTTCGCCGGCGACGACGAGCTTTTCATGGATATACTCGCCCTCCCAGTGGGCGTGGTCCTTGCGGAAGAGGCGGATTCTGCGATCGGGGTACCAGCCCGAATGGCGGATCCATTTGCCCAGATAAAAAACCTGCCTGGCTACGGAAAAGCCGGAGCAGGACGGCTCCTCCCCTTTCAGCTTGAGAATCTCTGCCCGAAGATCGGGAGAGACCCTTTCATCGGCATCGAGGGACAAAATCCAGGGGCCGGCGGCGTGGCTGTTGCCGAAGTTCTTCTGGTCGGCGTAGTTTGTCCATTTCCGCTCGAAGACATGGTCCGTGTATTTCTTGGCGATCTTGACCGTCTTGTCAGTGCTGCCGCTGTCGACGGCGATAACCTCGGAGGCGATACCGGCGAGGCTTTGGAGGGCGGCCTCGATATTGTTTTCCTCGTTATATGTAATGACAACCGCCGATATTTTCACGGGAGAATCTTAACACACAGATAAAACCGGGGTCAAACCTACTCGTTACGCACGTACCCCTGGAGAATTAAAGGAAACATGGGGTCAAACCTACTCGTTACGCACGTACCCCTGGAGAATTATGCGTAACGAGTAGGTTTGACCCCGGTTTTCAACTTTGGGAAGATATTATGGGAATCGTCGTCCAAATAAGGAGAGGAGTATACCCATGGGCTTAAAATCAAACCCTTTTGAAAAATTCGGAACATATTCCCGGAGGCGCTTTCTTAAGCAAACGGCCCTGACCGCGGCCGGCTGGGCGGCGGCCCGCAAGCTGGCCCCGGGATTCGACGGTTGGCTCGACGCCCGGCTGTCCCCGGAAAAAAGCAAAGTCGTCCTGGTTCGCCATAAGGCCGTCGTGGACGCATCGGGCAAGGTCCAAAGCCCGCTTCTTCAGGAGATGCTCGATAAAGCCCTCACGACATTCACCGGGCAGTCGTCCGTTTCCGATGCCTGGCGGCGGTTCATCTCGCCGGAGGACGTCGTCGGCCTCAAGATCAACACGCTCGGCTGCCAGAGCGTCCAGGGCACGGATTACACGCAGCACTTTCCTGCCATTATCGAAGCCGTTGCCGGCGGTCTGCGCAGGATTGGCCTCAAAGATAAGAGCATCGTCGTCTGGGACCGGAGCGAAGAGGAGATGAAAGAGGCCGGTCTGACTATCCAAACCGATCCCGGCGCGATGCGTTTCATCGCCAACAAGCCCGGCCGCAGGGACCCGGGCGATTACGCCGCCACGAGCTATCCCGTCGGCGGGGGGTCGAGCCGGGTCAGCCGGATTCTGGCCGACGTCTGCACCTCAATGATCAACATCCCTGTTCCCAAAACCCACGGCAACTCGATCTTCACCTGCAGCCTCAAAAACCACTACGGCACGATCGATAATCCCAACCGCTATCACGCCAACAACTGCTCGGATCCCGGCATCGCGGAAGTCAATGCCATTCCCATCATTCGGCAGAAACAAAAACTCGTTATTTCCGATGCTCTTCTTATCGTCACGGAAGGCGGACCGCGCTGGGATCGGCGTTTTATTCGTCCCTACGGAGGAGTCCTCGTGAGCACGGATCCCGTCGCCGTCGATGCCGTGGCGCTGAGCATCCTCGATGATTTGCGCAAGACGGATGGGATGGAGCCCATCGCTCCCCGGGTCCCGCATATCGCCCTAGCGGAAAAACTCGGACTCGGGAAAAGCCGCCTCGAAGACATCGAGCTTGTAACAGTGAATTTGTAGGGAGCTGTTTTCTCTCAAACCGGGGTCAAACCTACTCATTACGCACACTCCCCTTAGAAATAATGCGTAACGAGTAGGTTTGACCCCATTTCCGCTATCGCCGGACAGTGACGTCGGTCTCCACCGTGAAGAACTTATAGTCTCTGAGCGTGACCTGCAGCTCGGATTTGCGTATTTTGCGCGTCCTTCCGGGAGTGGCTTGAGAATAGTCTTCTTCGACCGTAAAACGGCTCGGGAAGCGAATCCCATTTTTTTCGTACTGGTATTCCGTCGCGAAACGCAGGGCGGGTTTGGCCTTGAGCGCTTGGGCGTATTTCAGCGTTTCCTCGTAGTTTCCCAAAGATTCTTCCTGCCATTCGATCTTGAAAACGCTTCCGTCCGTCGGGCTGACCCAAGCCCGGCCGTAGAGCCATCTCGCCGTGTCCGGCTCGCGAGGAACAATCCTGATCACCAACGCCGGCTTCCGCCAAATCTTCACCTCGTCTTCGACCAAATAGGAATGAATCCGCTGGGCCGTTTCTCCCAGAAGCCCGATCGGTCCGAAGGCGAGATATTTATAGTTAAATCGAAGAGTTTTCAACGGGGCGTCCTCGACACGGCAGGTCTTGCCGTTTTCCCGGATGAGAATGCGCCTCTCCTCTTCCAGCCCGGTTTTACGAATGAGTTGATAATCATAAGAATAGGTATGTTCCTCCAGCTTCCAGCCTCCAGGCCTCATCATGATTCGATACGGATTGAAAATCCGCTCTCGCACATCCTCTTGAGAGATAAAAAACAGGGCGATGCGATCCAACCGGAGGCAATATTCCAGCGATTTTTGGAGGACATCGTCAAGTCGTTTCTGGTTGAAGGCGAGAATTTCATGGGCGTCGAGCCCACCGATCGTCCGGATCAATTCAATCCTCGCCTTAGGATTATTTCCTAATTTCCCGCCCTTCTCATTATGGATGACTCGGACCCCGTCCTTCGTTTCGATTTTCGGGGCAGAGGCAAATGTCGCGGCGATAATCGAGACCGATAGCGCGGCTAATATTGTTACCGACACTTTTTTCATGCCCATCCTTCTATCTTAATGGTTACATGGCCCCCGGTTCCAGCAGAGTTCTTAGATTTCATCTTATGATTTGGCTTTCCGTTGCCACCGTGAAGAACTTGAAATCCTTGTATGTCACGGTCGTTTCAGACCGGACGAAGGCTCGGCCCAAATTGCCGACATAGGCTTCCTCGATGACGAGACGGCTGGGAAACCGGATGCCGTTTTTTTCGGCATTGAATTCCGAGACCAGGGTAAGCCGGGGCTCCCGTTTGAATCGCGCTCCTCTCTGCCGAAAAATATCATACTGGCCGACACACTTTTCGCTCCATTCGATCTTTAAGATATCGAATGTGGCGGCATCGATCCAAGCCTTTCCATAGAGGGTCCTCGTCTCCGGCGCATCTTGCTTCGGCTTGACATCGATAACGACGACAGGCCGTCCATGGATTTTGTCCTTCCCGGCAATTTTGTAGTCGTAGGTCGGCAGGAAGCGATGGCTGAATAAGCCGACGGGCCCGAACAGGGCATTGCCGTAGGCGAAGACCGAAGTTTTAAGCATCGCATTCGGCTCATTCGTTTTCTTGCCGTTCTCCTCAAGGAGCGTCCGGTTCTCGCGGATGGACTGGCCCGAACGAACGCACTGGTAGTCGTAAAGATAGGAGTTGTTGATCTTGCGCGGCGGCAGGGAATAGGTCGAAACAGTCTGGCCGGCGCCCCAAGGAACCCAACTCCAGTCATCCCGGATATTCTCCGGCTTCATACGGTCGAGGATTGGATTGATGATTTCCTCGATCTCCTCGCGGCAGAAGAAATCAAGGACGGCGCTCTCAAGCTTGCGGCAGTATTCGGCTGTGTTCATGAGCAGGGCGTTGAGGTCGATCGCGGTGGGACCTGCCGTCCTCTTAGCGGCTTGCGGATCGATTCCCGCAACCCCGACGAGAACGCTCAGGCTAGTAATCATCGCCCCCATCCATGGCCGAAGGGATTTTCTTGTTGCTTTTTTCTCGCTTTCCCTCATGGTTTTCCCCTATTCGATGATGAAATTGGTGGCGATTCGGGACGATGCGCCGCTCGCCGCGTTCTCCGCGACCAGGTGCAATGCATACGTGTCCGGTTCGACTTCCGGGATCTGAAGCCGAATGAATAACGCCTTTTCGCCCCTCTCGTCCTTTTCGGCAATAACCGCCAGCGGAACCGGGATCTCCTTGCCCGTGATACTGTCTAATAGAAAGGCCGACAGCTTGAGGTTGCCTCCATTGCCGTTCTCTGAGGCGCAGCGAACAGCGGCCCAGATCTCGGTGTTTCTTTTAAGGGATTTTTCGAGATAGGGAGCAAATTGGGCAGAATCGAACAGAAACGCCTTCATGAAAAGGGCGGAGCCTCCCTTGTTGCTGGAGCCTTTCGCCGCATTCTCTCCGATATAGACGGTCCCTCTTTCTGGAACCAGTAAGAGCGGCGGAAAAAGCAGGATCTCTTTGGGCTTCCGCTCGGGAACGACTGCCGTCGCGCCGGCTACAGCGGCCCGCCCCGTCTCCAGGTTCCTCAGCACGACCCGGCATTTATAATTCCCGGGGGCAACGGAAAGGATAGAGAAAAGATAAGCGTTTTTCTGCCCGATTGACGTAAGGTCAGCTTCAGTGCGGCGGAGGTCGACGATGTCATCGGCCCCGTTAAAGATGAGGCTAATGGCCTCGACCTTTGTCCCGGCGACATCGCCGAGTTTTTCGAGAGGGATCTCCGCGACGAAGCCAAGATTGTTCTGTGGCGCCACGGAGCAGGCTAGGGCTTGCATCGCAAAACGCATCGGCGCTTGCGACAAGGGATTCTCGGCCAGCGCCAGGTCCACTAGATGAATTTGTTTCTCGAGGTCCGAATAATCTGAAAACGGCTTGGGATCAGAATAGCCGGCCTGGGCGCGGACCTCGCAGTCGGGACGGTTGACCTTCACCTTGATTTTATGGTACTTGCCGTCCCATGTTTCTCTTATTGAGTACCCCAAAACATAGTAGGTTCCGGTCAGCGTCTGAATCTTCTCAAAATGCTCGGCGGAGTTTACGGCGTTGCCGAGATACTGTCCGCCCGTGGTGGAGGCCAATTCACGGAGGGTCACAGTCCCCTTTTGCGACTCTGGCACCCACGCACGCGGGTCATAGGTCGGGTCCTCCGTGTTGATCGGATAAACGGAAATGTTCGAAGTGGCCAGCTCTTTGCCGAGCTGCGCGTAGATATTGCGCAGATCGCTGTTCAGGCTCCCTTGGCTATTGATGAGGGGCCCCGGGATTCCGCTCGAGAATAGGATGATCTGTTTCTGGCCCGGGACGTAGCGCAAGGCCTGGGCGAATGCGGTCAAGGCCCAGATGAAATTACGGGCAACAAATCGCGCCTCCGTGCCCCCTCCGCTATCAACTTGCTCAGGCACACCCATGGCATTCGGGTCCATTAAGACCCCCGTCATTTTTTGAAGGCTGAGCGATTCGACCGCCTTCCGGATCTTAAGCTGATCCATCGTCTGAAATTCGAGGACCTGGAGGTCTTTCCTGCCGGAGAAAGAGATGACGCCGATCTCGTCCATGGGCAGAAGGTTGGTATCGACGAATTTGAGCGCCGCTTCCCGAGCCAAACGAACGCCTACCGGATCGGTATAGGCGAAATCGAAGAGGAAAAAAAGCTTGCGGTTGAGGAGGCGGGGCGTGGTGACGAGCGGCGTCGGGGCTAGCTTCTCTTCGGCAGGAGCCTTTGCGGACGGAAGGGACAAGATATGCTTTTCGAATTCCGTCAGGATTTTCTGTTCGCCATTGTCGTAAAGGACAAAATCGTCTTTGCCCAGGTCTGTCACGGGATTTCCCTTTTTATCCGTGACGATAACCTGAATAAGTTTCAGGGTAACTCTGGCTTCATACTGGAGGGGCTTCTGGGGCCGGACGGCTTGCTGGGAAGCTGAGCTTGATTGAGAAGACGAGTCTGCAATAAGGCATAAGCCGGCAAAAATAAGTAAAATGGTGAATTTTGCGGTGAGATTGATTTTCCTCATAGTAGCTTCACAAATCCCCTGATTTCTATATCATTATGCCATCTGCATATATCGTCGCGATAAAGACGAAGATTCCACGCATTATCTTATGATTCGGCTTTCCGTCTCCACCGTGAAGAACTTGAAGTTCGTATAAACGACGTTCGTTTTGGACCTGACATAGGCACGGCCCATTTTATTGAGATAGGCTTCTTCGATGAGGAGGCGACTGGGAAACCGGATGCCGTTCTTCTCGGCGCTGAATTCCGTTCGCAGAGTCAGGCGCAGCTTGCGATCGTACTGCGCTTCCCTCTGGGCGAACACTTCCAATCCGCCGGTGGGCTTTTGCGTCAATTCCATCTTGAGGATATCGGCCGTCTCTGGATCGATCCAGGCCTTCCCCGAAAGGCACTTCGGCTCAATAACGCCGGCCTTGAGCTTGGCCTCGACGACGAGGACCGGCCTTTTCTCGAATTTCTCTTTCCCAACGACTCGATAATCGTAATCCGGCTGGTTTCTCTCCCCGAACAGATTGATGGGGCTGAGTAGGTTGTTGAAATATACGAGGCTCGATAACTCGAGCTTCGCATTGGGTACATTCCTTTCTTCTCTGCCTTCTTTGAGAAGGGTCCGTTTCTCCGTGACAACCCGGTCCGCCCGGATGCACTGGTAGTCGTAGACATAAGAATTTTTTAACTTGCTGACCTTCCCTGCAATGCTTCTTCTGTTGCTTCCGCCGCCATAGCTCCATTCGTCGAGCGGGGCGTTCGGTTTAATCGGTTCAAGCGTGACGTCGATCGTCTCTTCGATTTCTTCACGGCAGAAGAAGTCGAAGATCGAGCCTTCGAGTTTCCTGCAGTACTCGGCCGTCTTCTGGAGCAGAGCGGGGAGGTCAATTTCCGTAGCGCTCTTTGCCGCCGCCGCGGCCTTGTCTTGGCAGACCCCTGCCGAAGCGCCGCAGATTCCGACAAGCGTTACCAGGAGAACCGAAAGAATGATCTTGGGTTTTAT
>JAPKZH010000327.1 GCA_026393905.1 Candidatus Aminicenantota bacterium | reverse complement strand
AGAGTGTCCGACGGGACTGGTTCCCCTTGGGGGCCGGGGGGCGATGCCAACACCGCTTTGAAATCACATATTTGGAGACGCTTTTAAAGAGATCCGGCTGGAGTGCGTGTGCTCCTTAATCTTTTTTATAAATGATCCGGCCGCCGAGGATGGTCATTTCGACTTTGGCCATGCGGATCTCTTCCGGCGGGATCTCAAAGAGATTCTTGTCAAGGACGACCAGGTCGGCCAGTTTTCCGGGCTCGATCTTTCCTTTGATCTTTTCGGCAAACTCGGCGAACGCTCCGGCCATGGTGTATCCCTTGAGAGCTTCCTCGAGGGATATTTTTTGTTCGGGGACCCAGCCGTTCGGGTTCTTGCCGTCGATCGTCCGGCGGGTGACGGCGGCATAGATGCCCTGAATCGGGTCGAGAGGGGCGACGGGCCAGTCCGACCCAAAAGCCAGCACGGCTCCGTTATCCAAGAGCGATTTGAAGGCATAGGTCGTTCGGGCGCGATCCGGCCCAATCTTCGTTTCCGCCCAGCGGCCGTCATCAATGGCATGGAAGGGCTGCATGGAAGCGATGACGCCCAGCCGACCGAATCGCTCGATATCGGCCGGCCGGAGATGCTGGGCATGTTCCATCCGGAAGCGCCTGTCCCGCGGACCGTTCTGGGCGGAAGCTTTCTCAAAGATATCCAGGATGACGGCATTCGCCCTGTCGCCGATGGCATGGATCGCTAGCTGAAGACCTGCCCGGTCGGCCATAAGAATTCGTTTCTCCATGATTCCTTCCGGGAACATCTGCCCGTGGAGAAGCCCTTTGGTCATCGGGTCATCCGTGTAAGGCTCGAAAAAGTAGGCGGTCGCCGAGCCGAGCGAGCCGTCGGCAAAGCCTTTCAGGCCGGCCAGCTTCAATCCTTCATTCCCGAAAGGCGATTTGAGCTTGAGCTCGGACATGGCTTCGACCGCGGACACGGGAACGTAGACATGCAGCCGGACTGTCAGCCTGCCGTTCTTGAAGAGCTCCTCGTAGACTTCAAAGCTCGACGGGTCCGACATGTCGTGGACCGAGGTCACGCCAAGCTCGGCGGCGCATTTCATCACCGCCTCGGCAGCCCTCAAATTCTGCTCGACAGTCGGCGGCGGGATCTTGCTATAGACGAGGTCCATGGCCGCGTCTTTCAGGATACCGGTCGGCTCGCCGGTGGCAGGATCTTTGACGATCTCGCCGCCCGGCGGCACCGGGGTATTTCCGGTCACGCCGCCGATCTTGAGAGCGAGGCTGTTGGCAAGGATCATATGGCCGTCGAGCCGGTTGATACAAACCGGATTGTCGGGCGTGACGCTGTCGATCCATTCCCTTCGCGGCAGCTCGGGCGGACTGAACTGGGTATGGTCCCAATCGCCGTTGAGGATCCACACCCCTTTGGCTAGAGTTTTCGCCTTTGCGGCAATCCGTGAAACGAACTCTTGCCTGGAGACCGCATCCCGGAGCTGGATGCTCATCAAGGAAAACCCGCCGTTGAGAAAATGGACATGGCTGTCGATGAAGCCGGGAAGGACGAGCCGTCCCTCAAGGTCGATCACTTCGGTCTCGCCGCCCGCCAACTTCTTTATCTCTTCGTTCGTCCCGGCGGCAAGGATGCGGCCGACCTGGCAGGCCAAGGCTTCCACCCAGGGTTGCCCGGCATTGCCGGTCCAGATTTTCCCTCGGATGAAAATTTTATCGGCCATGGCGCCTCCGCGGCATGCCCACAGAAACAGGATGGAGAGAATTAGAATGGACAAAACGGCTGCGTTTTTTTTCACAAAAACCTCCCCGGCCAATTTGGAGGGGAAGCCCCTTCCAACGGGCGTCGAACTTCGTCCGACGCCCTGCCTCCCCTTCTCGGGCGGGGCATGAAACCCCGCCCTGCGACCAAGGGGGCGGCTCCCCCTTGGAACCCTCTACGAGCGGCTCCCCGTGGCAAGCCACGAGGCATATTCGCCGCTCGTCAAAATTCATAATGGATATCTTTCCAGATCTCTGGGGATGATCAGCCGGCCCGTGTAGTGACGCCGGATCTCCTCTTCGATCTCCGTCAGCGAGAATTCGACTTCCCCGAAGAAATGGCAGGGAATGAGAGTCTTGACGCCCGCCTCCTCGGCCATTCGGCCCAGCTCCAGCGAATTCGTATGCATCGAGGAAAGAACAGGATACTCCTCAAAAAACCGGGACGGTGAGCTGCAGTCATGGCCCAGGTAATCCAGATGGCCGGCCAGCTTGATAGGCGAAGCGGCGGCCGGCGTATCGCCGGAATACAGGAAATGGACGCCGGCCCGGAAATGAAAATGAAAGGCGAGCGATGACGGATGGTGCATGGCTTGGAGGGCGGTGACATCCGTCCTGTCGGCGATGGAAAAATCCTGGCCGGGGCGGACGGCATGAAATTCGGCCTTGGTCTTGAACTTGGATTGGCGAAGACCGAAAAGATCCAGCAGTTGGATGCAGAACCCAACGGTCGCCTCGGATCCGTAGACATGGATCAAACCTTCCTGCAGCATCAGGCTGTGGAAAACCGCGGGCAGGCCGTAGATGTGGTCGGGATGGACATGGGTGATCACGATCGCGCCAAGGTCCTGCGGTTTCCAGCCGAGCCTTAGGATCTTCTGGACGGCGCTCCCCGGACAGTCGACGAGAATGATGTTTTGCTCTTCGCCAAATAGAAAAGAGGTGTTGTCCCGCTCGGGCGTGGACATCGCTCCCCCGGTTCCGAGAAAGCCGATTTCGATCATCGGCAGCAGTTATAAATAATTTCTCCCGGAAAAGCAAATCCAGCTTCGGGGTCAAAGCTACACATTTGACAAAAAATCTCGCAAAAAATAAAAACTAAGTTTTGTCAATTGTCTAGCTTCGACCCCAATCATTTTATTGACAGACACGCCCACTTCGGATAAAAAATGGATATGAACAGCGACGAGTTGCAGGTTTCTTCGCCGGGCCGGATCTGCCTGGTCGGCGAACACCAGGATTATTTCGGCCTGGCCATCATCGCCGCCGCCATCAACCTGCGGATTACGATCAGCGGGAAGCGCCGGTCCGACAAGACCTTCGTCATCGACCTTCCGGACATCGGCGAAAAAGAAGAGTTCTCCGGCGATCAGGACATTCCCTACGAGAAAAAGAGGGATTATCTCAAGAGCGCCGTCAATATTCACCGGCGGCAGGGCTTGGAGTTAACCGGCTGGGACTGTCTCGTCCGCGGAACCATTCCCATCAACGCCGGCGCCTCGAGCTCCTCGGCTCTTGTTGTGGCCTGGAACAAATTCTTGCTGGAAGCGGCAGGAGACCGCCGGGCCGGGATTCCCGAAGAGATCGCGGAGCTAGGGTACCTGACCGAAGTGGCGGAGTTCAAAGAGCCTGGCGGGAAGATGGACCACTACACTTCGGCCCTGGGCGGCGCCGTCTGGATCCAGTTCGATGAGCCGATGAAGCTCACAAAGCTGGAAAATCCGCTTCAAACATTCGTCCTGGCCAATTCCCTCGAAAAGAAGGATACGACGGGCATGTTGGGCTTCATCAAAAGCCATGTCCTAGAAGGAGCGGCCCGGGTCCGGGAAAAAATTCCCGGCTTCAGCCTGAAAAGCCCGCTGTCGGCTGAAGTGCTCAAGGAAATCGACCGGTTGGGACCCGACGACCGGCGGCTGCTCAAGGGAACGCTGATGACCCGGGACCTGACATGGGCAGGCGCTGCCCTCTTCCAAACACAGCCGTTTGACCATCGAAAATTCGGAGCTCTCCTGTCCGCGCAGCATGACGTTCTTCGCGACCTTTTGCAGATTTCGACGCCGAAAATCGAGCGGATTATCCGGGCGGCCCTTCACGCCGGGGCGTTCGGTGCTAAAATAAACGGCTCGGGCGGGGGCGGCTGTATGTTCGCCTATGCGCCGGATGACCCGGAGAAGGTCGTCGTCGCCGTCGAAAAAGCGGGCGGACAAACTTTCATCGTTCACATCGACGAAGGCGTCAAACGAGAAGTCTAGTCTGGAGGAAAGGGCATGATCGACGCAACGCAAATCCGGAAAGGGATAATCATCAAAATGGCCGACGGCCAGCTCTTCAGGGTCCAGGAAATGCAGCTCATCACGCCCGGCCGGTGGAAGGCCATGGTCCAGACCAAGCTCCGCAGCCTCAAGGACAACACGGTCCGGGATTACCGGTTTCGTTCCGAAGAACGGGTCGAGCAGGCATTCATGGACCAAGTCGATATGGAATTCCTCTACCAGAGCGGCGATGACTACATTTTCATGAATCACACAAGCTACGATCAGGTTTCGCTGACGGCCGATGTCATCGGCGAAGCCGTCAAGTATCTCATTCCGAACGTCATCTTCACGATTGAAAATTTCGAGGGAAAGCCCGTCAGCGTCGTCCCACCGATCACGGTCGACCTCAAGGTCACCCATACCGAGCCTTTCTTAAAAGGCGCCACGGCCTCGGCTTCCTACAAGCCGGCCACGCTGGAGAACGGCATGGTCGTCACCGTCCCGCCCTTCATCAAGGAAGGGGACGTGGTGAAGGTCGATACACGGGATGACAAGTACCTGGAGCGGGTCAAGAACGCCTGAAAATAACTACGGGGACAGGTACTTCATTTGAATTAAGGACCTGTCCCCGTATTTTTGTCCCCGGATTTCAAATGATCTGGCGGAAGACTCCGATATTTCCCCAGCCGTCTTTGACGATGACTGTCATCAGGTTGTCTGCGTTCGGAGCCAGGGCAACCTTGAACTTAAAGCTTTCCTGCTTCGAATCGCAGAGGCCGTCCTCCGGAAACACGATCCGCCAGTCATCCGGCCGGACGAGATATTTCACCTCTTTGATGGCGGAAAACGTGTCTTCCGCTTGAAAGGTGACCGTAAGCTGGTTCTTGTCTTTGACCGCCTGAAAATTTTTCAGAACGGGCGCCGAATTGTCGATGACCAGGGGCTGGCTCGTTTTTTCGGCCTGTTTTTCCAGGCCCGGCGGGTTGGAGGGGAGGTCGGAAGCGACGACTTTGACAAAATAGACGCCGTCCGGGAAATTCTGCGTCTGAAATGCGTAGAGCGTCTCCGTCCACTTTTCATCCAGCAGCCGCCAGGCCTTCTCCCCTTCCTGCCTTAGGAACAGGGAATAAGAAATTGTGTCGTCGTTTTCATCGGCGGCATCCCAGGCCAGGGTCTGGTAGCCTTTTCGTTCGACCTTCTTGGCCAGGATGGCGAATCTCGGCTCGTCTTTTTTTGCCGCCGGGTCCGGATTTCTTCTCTCTAAGCCCGAGATGATTTCTTCCTGTTCCGGAGGCTTCAGATACACTTCATTCGGCCCGAGCAGCTCCAGCCTGGTAAACATCGGGGCCACGTTCGTCTGAAGATAAAAAAGGGCAACCTTGGCCAGGGCGGGCGTCATCTTGCCTGAGACGGCTTTGAAAAGAACCTTGAATTGCATGTAGCGCGCCCTAGGGCTGAGAATCTGCTCTCCGTCCTTTTTTTGATAGGGCGGCGACCAGTCGCTCCATGTCTGGCTGGGCTCGAAAGAGTTACCGCTCCGCGTCTGGAATTGAAGGGTCGCCCCGGACGGGAGCTCGGCTTCCCAGCTGATCTTCCCCCAGCTTGAAAGGACCCTGCCATCCATGACCGGGCTGAGATATTCTCCGCTCAGCCGCTGTTCGGGATAGAGGATGCTGAGCTGGGACGGGTTGTTCGAAAGCAGATAAATTTTCGAGTCCACGGCCAGAAGCTCATAAATCTGCTCGGACGTTTTCTGGAGGACCAGCGCCGCTTTTTCATCTTTATCTATCGAATACAAGCGTCCCTTCGGCCCGCTGCCAAAATACGCTTTCTTCTCGGCCTCGTTCCAGAAAAGGCTGCAAATAAGCTCCTCGGAAGAAGACCAGAGCTTTTTGGACGTCCCGTCCGGAGCGATCCTAAAGAGCGCGCTCGGCTCTTTTTGCCCGGCGCCGGCGGAAATTCCTAGCGGCTGGGAAAGCGGCGCAGCGGCCTGTCCGGTCGGGGCGACTTGTGTCTGCGGAGCGGCCGCCGTTGCGGATACGGACACAGTCACATCCGTGTCGCGGCCGAGAACGACCAGAGGCAATTCATCCTTCCTTCCTTTGGTCACCGTCCCTCCCGCCGCCGCGTAAACATTCCCCTGGCCGTCGATGGCGAGGCTGCGGACCTCTTCAAACGGCGATTCGAAAACGACCGCCGCCCGGCCCGCTTTGCCGACCCTGTAAACCAGGCCGTTCCCTCCGCTTCCGGCGATGACCTCGCCGGTCCGGTCGATCCTTAAACATAAGATGTGATTTTCTTCGGCCTTGAAAACGAGCTTTCCCTCGCCCTGAGCGTTGACCTCATAGATCCCGCCGCTCTCGCCGACGGCCGCCAGCAGACTGCCGTCTTCCCTGAACAGCAGGTCCCAGATGTATTTTTCGCCCGGGTTGAAAAAGGCGACATCCTTTCCCTGTTCCACGATTTTATAGATCTTTCCATTGGGCGACGTGCCCGCATAGAGAATCCCCTTCTTATCCATGGCCAGCGAGGTCACGTCCATCTCGGACGTTTGAAAATAGAGCTCGGCCTTGCCCTCCTTCGTGATCCGGAAGATTTTCCCGCCATGGCCGGTCCCGAGATAGGCCAGGCCGTCCGGGGCCATCAGAAAGGACAGGTAAAACTCTTCCGAGGGGCCCTCGATCTTTTCTTCTCTCGGAGAAAGAGAGAGCACTCCGTCCGCGGAGATGGAGACGCCGTCGAATTTGCCGCGCAAAAAATCTTCATAGCTGCGGACCGCCCATTTTTGGGGGACGACGGCCTCCGCGGCAGCCGCCCATGCTAAAATAAATCCGGCCATGAGGAGAATCGACTTTTTCATTCCCTTTCTCCTGTCCATGAGTTCATCTATCGAATGGATCGCCTTTAAGGACGACTAATATCCACGTAATAATTAAAATGACATCCCCGTTCGGGCGGCGCTTAGGCCGCCCGCAGCCCCCGGGCCCCGGGGAACCAGTCCCGTCGGTTCCCCCCGTCGGAAAAGCCGACAGGTCCTCCCTCCGCTACGGGGGCCTGAGGACGGCTTAAGCGCCGCCCATACATTGTCACTTTATTTATTACGTATGTATTAGTTCCGGATCTTGATGGGAATGACGGCCATCCCCTTAAAAATATAAGGAAGCGGCATTTGATATTCCATGAGTGTCGATATGCTGAGCTCCGTCGGAGAAGAGGCTGCCGCCCGCGGAGACGTGAACATGGACTTCATGGTCGGAGGCAGGTTGGGCATCTCCTCGCCCTTGAGGAAGAGTCCCGGCTTGGAGGCGACGACCTTGAAATAAATCCGGCTGTTCTTCCGCAGGTTGTTCAGGATCCGGACGAGCTGGTTGAGGTTCCTCGGGACAAAACCCGAAGTCCGGTACTGGCTCATTTCCACCTGGTGCATGGACGCGGCATCCCCCACAACCAACTGGAATTCCGACCCTGCCGGGAGGTGCGGAGCGAGAATCCCCACTTCTTCGACGACGCTTTCCCCACGGAACGAGCGGAAATAGACCTTGATGTCGATCGCCTCGCCGGGCGAAGCTTCATACTTGTCCAGCCAGACCCTTTCCAGGTAGGCGAATTTCGGCTGCTCGGAAGCCCTGATGTTCAAATCGATCCTGAAAATGCCGACATCCTTGAATTCATTGTTGATCAGCAGATAGATCACGGCCGTCAAAATCCCGGACAGGTCCTGGGTGGAAGCGCCGAAGTTACCTGAATACAAATCCTCCAAATGGACGCTCTGCTTGTTATCCAGATAGATATCCCCGTCCAACTCCAGCGACAGGTCTCCGTTGGAGCGGCCTTCGCTGCCCAGGAGCGAAACCAGCGAAAGGTTGGCCAAGAGCGGGCTCAGGATCCTATCATTGATCACTTGGAACTTGAATTCCTTGAGGTCCAGGTTGTCGTCGATCAGCCGGACGTTGATCGGAATCATGCGGGGCGTTCTGCCGATCTCTCCCAGGGCTCCCGGCGTGCGATCCTGGGTGAAAGCCCCGATCAGATTTCCCGTGGCCGCCAACTTGAAAGAATTGTCCAAGGCGGGCACGATGGTCATGACCGTGGCCCTGGTCATGGCGTAATCCACCGGCCCCATGTTGTACAGAGGATGGCCGAAGGCCAGGATCTTATTTCCATCCACATAGGTGACCGTTCCCAATGCCGACATGTCCATATCTCCGCTGATCAACTGGACGGTAACTGGATCGCCTTCTCTGAGAGCCGGCTCCGGGGAAGGAAGTTTCTCGACGGCCTGCCCGGCATGGCCGGACAGGACCGGGTAAAAGCCCATCCGCGATAAGAACGGCCTGGCTTTTTCCACGGCATTCGAAGAGAAGCCGCTGAAAAGCAGCGGGATTTTGAGGAATCGGCAGGCCTGGCCGGCCGCGATAAAGTCTTGCTGGGCGGCAAAGCCGTCTTTCCAGATTTCGAAAATATCCTCCATCCGCAGGGATGGCGCGAAGGACAGCCTGGCAGAGGGAAAGGAGGAAGACTTCGCTTTTTCCGTGGAGATGGCCAGCATTTCTCCGATGGGAGTGATGCCGGCGATCGCTTCCTTGGCGTAAGGGAAACCGAAAGCGATAGCGCCGATGAGCTTGCCGTCGATATAGACCGGGCTTCCGCTCATCCCGGCGATGACACCGGTCGTTTCCAGATTCTTCCCCCGAAGCCTGGCCAGGATGACGTTCCTCCTGGGCTGGTAGTTGTAGAGAACGCCCAGGATGTCGACGTCGAACTCTTCGATTTTATTCTCTTCAAAGACCGTCCTCCCCTTCCCCTTTTGGCCGGCCTTGACCTGGTCCAAGGGCATGATGGTTGTGAGAGCGGAGGAAAGGGACCAGGACAGTGCGGCCAGCAGGACCGCGATCAAGATTCGCCGGCGATGTCTTTTCAAAGGAGATTAGGGAATGATGCCCAGGGCTTTTCCGCTCTGCCGGAAGCATTCGAGGACGTAATCCAATTCTTCATCCGAATGTGTCGCCGAATAGCTCGTCCGGATCAGAGACTGTCCTTGGGACACTGCAGGATAGATCACGGGATTGGCAAAAATCCCGTGATCTCTCAGGGACTTCCAGAGCATGAACGCCTTCTCATCATCGAAGATCATCAGAGGGATGATCGGCGTGACGCTCGGGCCGGTATTATAGCCCATGGCCTGGAACGAGGATTTCATCTTGTTCGTGATCTCCCACAGCCGTGCCCTCCGGCTCGGCTCCGTCTCGATGATATCCAGCGTGGCGATCACGGTCGCCACCGAGGCGGGGGTGATGCTGGCGCTGAAGATCAGGGCCCGGGCAAAATGCTTGATGTAGGAGATGACCTTTTTATTCCCGGCGACAAACCCGCCCAGCGAGGCGAAGGATTTGCTGAACGTCCCCATGACGACATCCACCTCGTCCTCGACACCGAAGTGCTCGCAGGTGCCGCGGCCGTTCGTCCCCATGACGCCGAGGCCGTGGGCGTCGTCCACCATGATCCGGCTTCGATACTTCTTGGCCAGCTTGACGATCCCGGGCAGGTCGGCGACATCCCCTTCCATGCTGAACACGCCGTCGACGACGATCAGCTTTCCCTGATCGGGGCTCAAGGAACTCAGAATCCTCTCCAGGTCGGCCATGTCGTTATGCTTGAATTTGTAGACATCGCCGAAGGACAACCGACAGGCATCGATAATACTGGCATGGTCCATCCTGTCCATGAGGACGGCATCACCCTTTCCGATCAACGTGGAAATGATCCCCTGGTTTGTCTGGAAACCGGTGCTGAAGGTCAGGGCGGCTTCTTTTTTCATGAAGGCGGCCAGACGGTTTTCGAGCTCGACGTGGATATCCAGCGTGCCATTGAGAAAACGAGAGCCGCAGGTGGCGACTCCATAGCGGTCGATCGCGGCCTGGGCCGCCTGTTTGACCTTAGGATGGTCGAGCAGTCCCAGATAATTGTTCGAGCCGACCATGACCATTTCTTTATTCCGAACCTTGACCTTGTTGCCCCAGACCTCCTGGATCGGCGTAAAATACGGATAAAGGTCGGCCTCCATCGCTTCCTCGGCCCGGGTGAACGTATTGCATTTATCAAAAAGGTCCATGCACGCCTCCTTGCTGATGATTCTCATCCAACCTTGGCCGCCGGCCTGTGTTTGACCGCCCCGCCCGATTTTCATACAATGAGGATTTCATGAAAGCCCTCGTTACCGGCGGCACGGGATTTATCGGAAGCCATCTGGTTGAATTCTTGTCCGCCCGGGACGTTGAGGTCTTCGCCCTTGTCCGCGACCCGGACAATCTCAAATTCTTAAAAGGCCTCAACGCCCGACTTCTCCACGGCGATCTTTTCTCCATGCCGGCCCTTCCGCCTGACCTCGATTACGTCTTTCATTTGGCCGGAATGACAAAAGCCGTGAAGTCGGCTGATTATTATACAGTAAACCGGCAGGGGACGGCAAGTTTTTTCGAGGCCCTCCGCCGGCAGGGGATAAACGCAAAATTGATTCACCTGTCCAGCCTGGCCGCCGGCGGGCCGTCCGCCGAAGGCCGCGGCCGCAAAGAGGACGAACCTCCGGCGCCCGTCTCTCACTACGGAAAAAGCAAGCTCCTCGGCGAAGAAGAGGCGCTGGCCCGCAGAGACCGTTTCCCCGTCGTCATCATCCGGGTCGGCGCGGTTTTCGGCCCTAAAGACGTGGATTTCCTCCGGTATTTCAAGCCGATCCGGCGCGGCATCCTTTTATCGTTCGGGTTCAAGCCGAGGTTGATGAGCGTTTGCTATGTTCAAGACCTTGTCCGGGCGCTCGATACGGCGGCCCGCCAGCCGGTGGCCAGCGGCGAAATCATCAACATCGGAGACCCCATCCCCTACAGCTTCGAGGATATCGGACGGATGGCCGGAAAGCTGCTCGGGAAAAGACCGAGAAGGATCGTCCTCCCGCTGTTTGCCGTCTTCCTGGCCGCCCTGGCCTCCGATGTCGCCACGGCCTTTACCGGCCGCCCGAGCATCACGACTCTAAAAAAATTTCCCGACTTGAAACAGCCGGGATGGACGGCCGATGTCCAAAAAGCGCGGGACAAGATCGGCTTTGAAACCCGATACTCTCTGGAGGAAGGCCTCCGGGAAACTCTCGGGTGGTACCAGGCCAACGGCTGGCTCTAGGCCCCTTTCTTGACGATCGTGATCCGCGTGTAATACGTGGCCGAGAATTTCGAGGAGCGTTTCAGACACCACCCCTCCTTCTTGGAACGGGCAAAATACTTGACTTTTCCTGCGAGGATATGAATCCCCCGCTTGGCCTTGGGGCTCACCGTGAACGGGATCTCGACGGACTTCATCAGGTTGAGGTATTCCTGACCATTCTCTTCCAAGACGTCGATGTTCAGGTCCGAAGAAGTGAAAAAATTTTTGGGGAAGACGAGCTCTTCGCCGGGGCTGAACTCGATGGTCAGGGCAGGTTGAGGGCTGATCACGATCCCCTTGTTGAGGCTGATTTTCAGGGTCACCTTGCCTTCCTCTCCCCGTGACAGCCTGAGC
>JAPKZH010000281.1 GCA_026393905.1 Candidatus Aminicenantota bacterium | reverse complement strand
AGGACTTGGACCGCCCCCGCGATAGCCGTTAGCGGGTTGCGGATCTCATGGGCGATCATCGCGGACACCCGGCCGGCCGTGGCCAGGCGATCCCTGCGGTCCAGCTCTTTTTGGGTCTGGGCCAGCTGCTCTCGCGCCTTGCGAAGACTCCCCGCCAGATAATTGACCAGGACAGCAATCACGAAAAACAGCGCCCAATCCATGAAAATCGTGTACATCACCATTCCCAGGGAAAGCTCTCTGGACTGGCCCGGCCGGAAGTAGGGAATGATGCCCAAGTACATCCCGTCGGCCAATACGCCGAAGAGGATGGCCGCCAGGGATGCCGCCAGATAGGCGGCGCGTTTGGAAAGAACCAGGCTGGCGGCAATGATGGCAAAGACATAGAGAAAGTAAAGGTTTCCGTTCAGGCCCCCGGAAATATACACGAAGAAGGTGATCAACAGGAGGTCGATGAAGATCTGGAGATAGGCCTGAAACGTGGAATGGCTGTCCCAATGATAGAGAAGAAGGTAGACGACGCTCAAGAGAAACGAGAACAGGACGAACAAATAGAAGGGCATGAGAGGGAGGAACACGGACGTCGACAGCTGGATGATCACGGCCGCCACGAGAAGAGTCGAGACGACGATCAGGCGGAACCAGATCATCGAAAGGATGTTCTTCTTGAGCGTTCTCACCGGTGCCATGGTTCCTCAGAATTGCTGCATCAAGTTGAAGATCGGCAGGTACATAGAAAGAACCAGCGCTCCGACCACCCCGCCGACAAAGATGAGCAGCATCGGCTCCATGATGGATAAGAGGGCGGCGACCGTCGCGGTCACCTCGTCATCATAGAAATCCGCCAGCCGGTTCAGCATTTGGTCCAGGGTTCCCGTCGCCTCGCCGACGCTGACCATCTGAGTCATCATGAACGGGAACTGTCCGGTTTCCTTGAAAGATTCCGTGAGGCTCCGTCCTTCCGTCACGTGTCTCCGGGCGTCCATAACGCTTTTTTCGATGATCTTGTTCCCGGCTGTGGTGGCCGTGATCTTCATGCTCTCCAGCATCGACACGCCGCCGGCCAACAGGGTGCTCAGCGTCCGGGTGATGCGGGTCATGGCGACTTTGGACATGAGCTTGCCGAACAGGGGAATCCGCAAAAGGAACCGGTCGGTCACCCACCGTCCCTGCTCCGTCCGCCGGATATAACGGTAGCCGATGACCAGCCCGATGACGCCGAGGACCATGTAAATAAGATAGGAAGAAACGAAATGGCTCAGGTTGATGACGAACTGGGTCAGAAAAGGCAGGGCGGCCCCAAGCTCCTCGAAGATGCCGGCGAAGATGGGAATGACCTTCCACAACAGGAAGACGGACACGCAAAGGGCAAAGAGGACGATCGCCGACGGATAGATCATCGCCTGCTTGACCTGGCCTTTGAGCTTTACGATTTTCTCGATATACTCGGACAGGCGCTGGAGCATCGTATCCAGCGAGCCGCTCTGCTCGCCGGACGCGATCAGGTTGCAGTAGAGGTCGTCAAAGGCTTTAGGAAACTTGCGCTTGGCCTGGTTCAGGCTGGCGCCCGCCTCCACGTCTTCCCGGACGGTCGTGATGACCTTCTTGAAATACTTGTTCTTGGTCTGCTCGGCGAGAATGTTCAAGCTCTGGATCAAGGGAAGCTCGGCGTCGATCAAAACCGAGAGCTGCCGGCTGTAGATGGCCAACTCCTTCATCTTAACTTTTTCTCGGCGCAGAAAAGGGAGCCGGAGAACGGCCCTTTTCGGCGCGATGCTGGAGACCGTGATCTGCTCTTTCTGGAGATAGCGGGCGAGATCATCGGGCGACCTCGCGACGCGTTCTCCGCCGACACTGTCCCCGTACCTGTTTTTACCTTTCCAGATGTAAACGGCCATTGTTCTTTTCCTTTATCTTCTGGCGTTCGGACCGATGTTAAAAGATGTCGGTCGATATCCTTCTTTCCTCTGGACAATGTCCGTCAGCTCCTCGGGAAACGAGGTCGCTAACATGGCAGTCTCCAGAGAGATTTGTTTTCTGAAAAAAAGGTCGGCCAGGGACTGGTTGAACGTCTGCATCCCGAATTTCTCCTGCCCCAGCTGCATCGAGGAGTAGATCTGATGGATCTTGTTCTCCCGGATGAGGTTGCGGATGGCCGTGTTCGGGATCAGGATTTCCATGGCCAGGACCCGTCCCTTGCCGTCGATGCGGGGGAGCAGCGCCTGGGTCAAGATGGCTTCCAGAGTCATGGAGAGCATGACCCGCGACTGGGCCTGGTACTGGGGCGGGAAAATATCAATGATTCTCGAAATCGTCTCCGCGGCCGAATTCGTGTGCAGCGTAGAAAACGTCAAATGGCTGGTCTCGGCGACGCGCAGGCAGGCCTCGACGGTCTCCAGGTCCCGCATCTCTCCGACCAGGACGACATCGGGGTCTTCGCGCAGGACGGATCGCAGAGCGTTGGCATAGGAGAGGGTATCCACGTATAGCTCCCGCTGGTTGATCAGGGCCTTTTTCGGCGTGAAAAAATATTCGATCGGCTCTTCGATCGTCACGATATGGACGCTGCGCTCGGTGTTGACGTGGTCGATCATGCAGGCCAGGCTGGTGGACTTGCCGCATCCCGTGGGCCCGGTGACGAGGACCAGGCCGCGCGGCAGATAACAGAGCTGTTGGACCCGCTGTGGGATCCCCAGCTTGGCGAAGCTCCACATCGACGGCAGGAACCTGCGGATGGCGACCGCGACCGCGCCTTTCTGCATGTAGGAGTTGCCTCGGAACCGGCCGAGGTCCTTGATGCCGAAGGAAAAATCCAGCTCCAGCTTCTCTTCGAACTGTTTTTTCTGCTTGTCCGAGAGGATGCTGTAGACAAGCTGCTTGGTCTCGGCGGGTGTGAGAGGCGGATGGTCGATATTCTTCAAGATCCCGTGGACGCGGATGCGGGGCGGGACATACGTCGTCAGGTGGAGATCGCTGGCATCGGCGTCCACCGTGATTTGCAGCATCTGCTGAATGGTCATGGTCATGGCAAAACCTCCTAATCCTTGATTGTTTCCCGGAGGACTTCCTCCACCGTGGTGATGCCGGCCTTGATCTTGGTCAGGCCGCTCCGACGCAGGGTCAACATCCCCTGCTCGATGGCCTTGGCCTTGATCTCCCGGGACTGCGATCGGTTCAGGATGAGATCCCGAATGTCGGCCGTGACCTGCATCACCTCGAACAGGCCGGTCCTTCCCTTAAAGCCGGTGTTATTGCAGGCCTCGCAGCCTTTTCCCAGGAGGATGTTCGCGGAGTCCGCTTCCTCCTCTGAAAAGCCCATTTCGAGCAGCGTCTTCTTGGGGAGCTTTTGGGGGGCCGCGCATTTCTTGCAGACGCGCCGGACCAGCCTTTGGGCGACGACGAGGATCACGGAGTCGGCGATGAGAAACGGCTCGCAGCCCATGTTGATGAGACGGTGGACCGTGGCCGCCGCATCATTAGTGTGGACGGTGGAAAAAACCAGGTGGCCCGTCAGGGCGGCCTTGATGGCGATATCGACCGTTTCCGCGTCGCGCATCTCTCCGACCAGCATGATATCCGGGTCCTGTCTTAAGAACGCCCGAAGCGACGTGGCAAAATTTAAATTGATCTCGTCCTTGATGTTGACCTGATTGATCCCGGGGATATAAAACTCGACCGGGTCTTCGGCGGTCATGATGTTCTTCTCGAGAGCATTCAGTGTTGAAATCGCGGAATACAACGTGTTGGTCTTTCCGCTTCCCGTCGGGCCGGTGACCAGGATAATGCCCCAGGGCCGAACGATGGCCTTTTTGAAGACATCCAACGCCTCCGGCTCGAAGCCCAGCTGGGTCAGGTCGATCTTGAGCATCTCCCGGTCGAGAATACGGGCTACGATCTTTTCGCCGAAGATCGTGGGGATAGAGGACACCCGCATATCCACGTCCTTGCGGCCTCCCTTCTCCAGCCTCACCCTCATCCTGATGCGTCCGTCCTGGGGGAGCCTTTTTTCGGCGATGTTCATGTTCGACAGGATCTTCACCCGGGAGAGCACCGGGTTCTTGAACTTCATGGGGAGATTCATGGTCTCATAGAGAATGCCGTCGATCCTGTACCTGACACGGAAGGTCTTCTCGTACGGCTCGAAATGGACGTCGCTCGCCCCCTTCTTGATGGCCTCGATGAATATGGAATTGACGAGGGTGATGATGGGGGCTTCGTCGGCGGGCTGCTCGAACTCTTGGACGTCGAATTCCTCCTCCTTGACGTCTTCGACAATGCTGACCTTGGAATCATCGGCCAGCTCGATATCATCCATCGTCCGTTTCGGCCGGACGGCATGCGAGCTGCCATAGTACTTGTTGATCGCGTTCAAGATCCCCGCCTCCGAGGCGATGACCGGCTGGATGCTCATCCCGGTCCGGAAACGGATATCCTCGATGACGTCCAGGTCGGTTGGGTCGACCATGGCCAGGGTGAGGAAGGAGCGGATGCGGTGGATGGGCATGATCATGTATTTTTTGGCCGTTTCTGCCTGGATCAAGTTGATGACATCCGGATACACTTCAAACTGGTCAAGATCGATGTAGGGATAGCCCAACTGGCGGCTTAATCCCTGGGCCATTTCTTCTCCGCTCACATAGCCAAGGGCGATGATGGCGCTTCCTAATGACACATCGTGCTTTTTCAGAAACTCCTGGGCGGACTTCAATTGCTCGGCAGAGATGATTTTCTCTCTGATCAGAAGCTCCCCGAGATTCGAGCCCATTCTTTTTAGTCGCTCCTCATCGTCAAAATTTGCCGGCCATAATTGTTACCAAAATTTGTCAACAGGAATCCTCTATCTGAAAAAGACGTCGGCTCCTTGCGATTTTTCTCTCTGTCCGAAGGGCTTTCCAAAGGTCGAGGTTTCCTTCATTTGCGAGCCTACAGTATTCGCCCGGGTGACACTTTTCGTCAATCACCGGTATGGGCGATTTTCAAGGTGAATTTTTTTTCCCCCCTCTCACCCCCAAAGGCTATCAAGGTTTTTCAAGTTTTGGACCGGTTTTACGACTCAATAAAAGGGACGAGGTCTGTATAAAGAATGAACACTTTTTTCATGAGCCCACCCTCCGGACGGCAGGAGAAAAAGGGATGTTAAACGAGGAAATTTATCGTTTTTTGATCGAAAAGGCGAATGACGGCGTGGCCATCGTTCAAGACAGGAAATTCAAATATATTAACCCCAGGCTCCCTGAAATCGTCGGCTACTCCTCTGATGAGATTCTCCACATTCCCCTCCGTTTGATCATCTCGGCCGTCGAGCTAGACAAGCTAATCGAAAAATATGAGCGGCGATTGGCCGGGGAAAACCTCCCCACCCTCTCCGAGACCTGCTTGAAACATAAGGACGGCCGGCTCGTCTATGTCGAGCTGAACGCCGGCGTCATCACCTATGAGGGAAAGCCGGCCGACCTGATCATCGCCCGGGATGTGACCGAGCGGAAACGGACCGAAGAGGAGTTCGAACGGACCGTGGAAAAACTGAGGAAAGCGATGGGGGCGACCATGCAGGCCATCACCCTGACGGTCGAGACAAGGGATCCGTGCACGGCCGGCCATCAACGCCGGGTGGCCGACCTGGCCCGCTCGATCGCCGACCAAATGGGGCTGGACAAGGAAAAAGTCGAAGCTCTCCGCATGGCCGCTTCGATCCACGACCTAGGGAAGATCTCGATCCCGAGCGAGATCTTGAGCAAGCCCGGGCGGCTCAATGACAATGAATTCGACCTCATTAAGACCCATCCTCAGGTCGGCTACGACATCTTGAAGAAAATCGATTTTCCCTGGCCGATTGCCATGATCGTCCTTCAACACCACGAACGGGTGAACGGATCGGGCTATCCCCAAGGGCTCAAGGACGGCGACATCATGCGCGAGGCTAGAATCCTCGGCGTGGCGGACGTCGTGGAAGCCATGGTCTCCCACCGGCCCTATCGGACGGCCCACAAGCTCGAAGTAGCCTTGGATGAAATCTCAAAAAATCGGGACGTTCTCTATGATCCGGAGGTCGTGGACTCCTGCCTCAGCCTGTTTCAGGGAAATCATTTCGCGTTTAAATAGAGACTACGGGGAGGGCAAGAGCTGGGTCAACCATCCCGCGCTGATTCGATAATCTTTCACTCGAATTTGAATTTGTTCTCGGCAAAGAGCTTCAGGCAGGCATCGGCGACCTCGGGATCATAGAGGACGCCTTTGTTCCGGAATATTTCCTCAAGAGCCACCGGAATGCCCAAGGCGGGACGGTACGGCCGGTGCGACGACATCGCCTCGACGACATCGGCGACACCCAGAATTTTCGCTTCGAGAAGAATGTCTTTTCCCGTGAGCCGCTGCGGATAGCCCGAGCCGTTGACTCGTTCATGGTGCTGGTGGACGATATCGGCGATCGGCCAGGGAAATTCGATCTTGCTCAAGATCTTGTAACCGACCTGGGAATGCGTTTTGACGATCATGAATTCAAACTCATTCAATTTCCCGGGCTTGCTGAGGATTTCCGCGGGGACATAGATCTTGCCGATATCATGGATAATGCCCGCGATCTGAATGCACTCGACCTGCTCCTCGGAAAAGCCGATCTCCCGGGCGATGGCGCAGGCCAATTTCGTGACCCGCTCCTGGTGACCGGTCGTAGAGGGATCTCTCATTTCGATGGCCGAGGCGAGGGCGTTAATAGAAGCCTTCAAGGTGGTCCGCAGTTGGATCATGCTCTGATGGAGGCTCTCCTCCGCCTGCTTGCGCTCGGTGATGTCGCGGTCGGCCCCCCGGTACCCTACCAACTCACCGGCCTGGTCGAGGATGGGGACCGCGGTGCTCTCTAAAAAGCGAATGCTTCCATCCTTGTGATGCCA
Organism: Candidatus Aminicenantota bacterium; assembly: GCA_026393905.1. GTDB lineage: Bacteria > Acidobacteriota > Aminicenantia > Aminicenantales > UBA4085 > JAPKZH01. The sequence continues at coordinate 11,853 of JAPKZH010000281.1, read as the reverse complement.
GCGCAGAACCAGTCCTGACCAACCCTCCTTCTTGGAGTTTTTCTCCTTCAGCATCTCTTGGACTTTGGACCGGTCCTCGTCATGCAAATAGGCCAGGCTGTCCTTGCCCACGAATTCTTCCGGCAAATAGCCCAGGATGGTTTCGAGCGCCGGATTGCAGAACGTGTGATTCCCTTCCAGGTCGATGGCCCAGATCCATTCATTCGTCGTTTCGACAAAAGCCCGGAACTTCTTATCCTGCTGCCGCTGCTCTTCCTCGGCTTTCTTACGCTCGGTGATGTCGATCAGTATTCCTAGGAGACCAATCGGCCGTCCGCCTTTCACCATGGCACGCGCTGTGACCAGCGCCGAGAAGGTACGGCCTTCCTTTCGCAGGGCCGTGTATTCACCAGAAGACGTTTCCCCGGCGGAGAGGACCCGACGGAAACTCTCGTCAGCCCGTTGTCGATCCGCTTCCGCCAGCATCTGTATCACGTTCTTGCCCTCCAGGAGATCCACCTCGGAGTAGCCGAACCACTCGAAGGCCGTCCGGTTAGCGAATGTGATGCGCCCGTCCAAGTCGGCTTCGAAAATGCATGTGGGAAGCGAATTTGCCAGTTCCCGGTATTTCTGCTCGCTTTGGAACAGTGCCTCCTCGGCATTTTTCCGCTCGGCGCTATAAGACAGACTATTTTTCACGGCTAGACTCCTCGAGAGTCCGGTCGAAAAGAGACGGATGGTGGGACCTGTTTTTCATCTTCCTCGAGTTTAGCCAAAGCTTTTGAGGAAGGGTATCGCCGTTTAGAAGGATTTAGGGGATGATTTTTTGAATGTCTTTATGACCTTAAGGGGGGAGAGAGAAAGGAGCGCGCCTGGAGAGATTTGAACTCCCGACCCTCTGCTTAGAAGGCAGATGCTCTATCCACCTGAGCTACAGGCGCGCGTTGTTTTTTGCCTTGGACGCAATCGGGGAGGTCGGATTTGAACCGACGACCTCCTGCTCCCAAGGCAGGCGCGCTAACCAGGCTGCGCCACTCCCCGCGCATTGAATAAAGAGGTCAAGCCCTGGTTCGAAAGCCAGTTCATGTTAACAGAACCTCGTGAATCTTGTCAATTTGGAGGCTCGGCTAAGCTCCATTTATGTGATTTTCTATCGGTGTAGGAATCGCACCCCGGCCCCTTGGGGAACCAGTCCCGTCGGTTCCCCCCGTCGAAAAGCCGACGGGACCCCCCTCCGCTATGGGGCCTCAGGTGTGATTCCTACACCTCTTTAAAATCACATATCTAGAGAGGCTTCCAATCGGGGTCGCTTATTAGCGAATTCAATTTATCTTTTCAAGCCCTTTTCAATTTGCGACCTTGAGATCTTGATGATGATCGGGCGGCCGTGAGGGCACAAGGACGGGTTTGAGACCCGGAACAGCTCCTGGAGAAGGTACTCCATTTTTTCTCTCGGCAGGGGCTGACCGGCCTTGATCGCCGTCTTGCAGGCCATGGTCGCCAACATTTTTTCTCTTTTATCCTGAGCTCTGCTTTCTTTCATCTCTTCGAGGAGCGCCAGGAAAGCCGTCAGGGCTTCTTCGGGCTTAAAGATATCCGGATATTCTTTCAGGGCATAGCTTCGGCCGCTCATGGCATCCACTCTGAACCCGGCGGCCTCGAGTTCCGTCTTATTCTCTTCCCAGCTTACGGACTGGGAAGCCGACAGTTCGAAGAGAAGCGGGATGAGACTCATCTTCAAAGGCCATGTCTTCCGGAGGTCGATCTCCATGTATTTTTCAAACAGGATCCGTTCGTGGGCGTTGTGCTGGTCGATGACAAGAAGTTCTTCTTCATCTTCGGCCACGATATAGGAATCGAGATACTGGCCTAAAACGCGGCGGGACGGCTTCTCCGGGCCAGCCGGCCACACCCCCATCGCGGTTTGATCAAAGAGCTTCCGGTCTTCGGCGATCTTAAAAAAAGGGGCGGAGCGCATCTCGTCAAGGTGCCCTTCAGTTGCGCCCTCATCAGGAACGGGCCCGACTTCCTTGATTCCGGCAACCTTGAGCCTGGCCTGCTCGACCCCTCTCCGGACAACCTGGAAGACCGCCTGGGAATCGCGAAATCGGACTTCGGACTTGGCCGGATGGACGTTGACATCGACATCCCCGTAGGGCAGCGTCAAGAAAAGGAAAGCCACGGGCGAGAGGTCCTTCTCCAGAAAACCCTTGAAAGCCTGGTTGAGCGCAGACTGGAGGATCCGGTCGCGAACCGGCCTCAGGTTGACAAAAAAGAGTTGGTGCGATTTGTCCGGCCGGCCGTGGGGCGGCAGGGAGGCAAAGCCGCTGACGCGGCCGGCGCTTCCCGCGAAATCAATCTCCAGGAGTTTTTCGAGCTCCGACTTGCCATAGAGCTGGAAGATTCTCTCCTTCAGGCTTCCCACGGGAGGGCAGTTCAGCAGGTCGCGCTTGCCGTGGATCAAGGACAGCCGGATCTGCGGATAGGCCAGTCCGACATTCGTCGCGTATTTGACGATCATTCCCAGCTCGGACGAGTCGCTCCGCAGGAATTTTAAGCGCGCCGGCAGGTTAAAAAAAAGGTCCCTGACCTCGACGGTCGTTCCCCGCGGAAAAGCGATTTCCTCGACGGCGATAAGCTTGTCCCCTTCGCGCTCAATCTGGATGCCCGGTTCGCCGGAGCCTTCCGAAGTCCTCAAGGTCAGCCGGGACACGGCGGAGATGCTCGGCAGCGCTTCCCCCCTGAAGCCAAGCGTCGCGATTCGAGAAAGGTCTTCTTCCCGGGAAATCTTGCTCGTTGAGTGGCGGACAAAGCAGATCTCGGCATCCTCGCGGCTCATGCCGTGGCCGTTGTCCTGGACCTTGATGAGCTTTTTTCCGCCGGCAAAAAGCTCGATGAAGATCTCGGCGGCTCCGGCATCCAGAGAGTTTTCGACAAGCTCCTTGACCACCGAGACCGGCCTTTCGATGACCTCTCCGGCGGCGATCTTCTGGGAGATATCAGGGGGGAGGACGGCGATTCGCTTCATCAGTCGATGATCGTGCCGGAGGTTTCCCGCTCGGTCACGCGGTCGGGCTTGACCCGGACCCGCTGTCCCTCTTCGGCCGGGCAGGCCGGCACGCGAATTTGAATGTAGTTCGACGTCAGGACATCGGCGGCTCCGTCTTTTTTTTCGATGACGATGGCCTCGAGCTCCTGTCCGAGGAACAAGCTGCGGAAGGCCAGGTTCTTCTGGCGGCTGATTTTCCTGAGGAGGGCGGCGCGCTCCTTTTTCTTCTTGTCATCGACCTGCGGCCAAGCGGCGGCTTCCGTCCCTGGCCGCGGCGAATAAGAAAACACATGAAAATAGGTCAGAGGCGTCCCCGTCAAAAATTCGACCATCAGCTCAAAATCTTCCTCTGTCTCGCCCGGGAATCCGGCGATGATATCGGCGCCGATGCCGGCCGGGGGCGAAAGCTCCCGCAGGGACGAGATCGCGTCTCGATATTCGGCCACGGTGCTTTGGCGGCCCATCCTTCTCAAAACCGCTTCTGAGCCGTGCTGGAGGGAAAGATGAAAATGCGGGCAAATTTTTTTCGACGTCGTCAAATACCCCAATAGCGGAGCGGACAGAAGACGCGGGTCCAGCGAGCTCAGCCTGACCTTTACCGTTCTGTCGAGAGCCTCGATTTCCTGGAGCAGGTCCAGGAGAGAGGACGGGGGCTTCAAATCCCGGCCGTAGGAACATAAATGAATGCCGGTCAGGACGATCTCCGAAAAGCCGTCCTCCGCCAGCCGTCTCATCCGGCCGAGGATGACGTCTTTGGGGACGCTCGCGCTTCGTCCGCGGACCCGGGGAATAATGCAGAAGCTGCACGACATATTGCAGCCGTCCTGGACCTTGATCAGGGCCCGGGAACGATAGGCCTGAGCGCCGGCTTCTGGAGCGGCCTCGACATTGGAAAGGATCTGCCCGGCGAGCCCCGCTTTTTCACGGTTCGGAATGACTCGCCAGACGCCGGGGATTCGTTCGAGTTCCGCCGGGTCCCGCTCGGCAAGACAGCCGGTGACGACGACCTTGGCTTTAGGATTGTGACGGGTGATCCTGCGGATGAACTTCCGGGCATCCCGGTCGGCCCGGCCGGTCAGGGTGCAGGTGTTGACGACGACGACATGGCTCCGGTCAAAATCCCTCTCCAGCCTGAGCCCGCGCTCCTGGAGCTCCGAGGCCCATTCAAAAGCCTCGGCCTGGTTGACACGGCAGCCGAAATTCTGGATGGAAAACGAGGTCATAAATTCTTCTGGACCTTCTCGGAATCGGCTTCGACTTGGCCGGCCATTTTTTTCCGGTATTCCTCGAGCTTTTTCCGGTAGGCGCCTTTTTTAAGGCCGAGGATTTCGACGGCCAGCAGCGCCGCGTTGGAGGCGCCGGTCTTGCCCGTCCCCATCGTCGCCACGGGAATCCCTTTGGGCATCTGGACGGTCGACAGCAGGGCATCCAAGCCGCCCAACCCGCCGCTTTCGACAGGGACGCCGATGACGGGCCGGACGGTATGGGAGGCGACAACGCCGGCCAGGTGGGCCGCCTTGCCGGCGACGGCGATAAAGACTTCGGCCCCCTGGTCTTCAAACGCCCGGATGAGCTTCAGGGTCCGTTCCGGCGAGCGGTGGGCCGAGGTCACTTCCAGCGCGAAGGAGGCCTTGAACTTTTTTAGGAGATCGAGGGCATCCTTGATGATCTCGAGATCCGATTCGCTGCCGATAAAAATGCCGACGTCCATTATTCCTCCTCCTCGCGCTTGGTCCCGATATCGCGGCGGTACTGCATGCCTTCAAAAAAAATGCCGGAGACGGCGTGGTAGATATTCTCCATGGCCTCCGCCAGCTTCCGCTCCGAGCTGCAGACACCAAGGACGCGGCCGCCGTTGGTCAGGAACTGGCCGTTTTCAAACCTGGTCCCGGCATGGAAGATCGTGATGTCGGGGTTCTCCAGCGCCTGCTCCAGCCCCTTGATGACTTTTCCCTTCTCGTAGGACCCGGGATATCCACCCGAAGCCAGGATGACGCAGGCCGAGGCCTTGGAGCTCCACTGGACTTCGTGGACCAGGACATCTTCCTCGATCGCGGAGAGCAGGATCTCAACGAGATCGCTCTCCAGCCTCAACATCTGCGGCTGGGTCTCGGGATCGCCGAAGCGGCCGTTGTACTCGAGCACCTTGGGCCCGTCCTCGGTCAGCATCAATCCGACATACAGGGCCCCCTTGTATTTTCTCCCTTCCTCCCGCATCCGGGTGATCGTCGGCAGGACGATGGTGTTGACGACTTCCGCAAACATTTTCTTGGTCAGGAACGGCGAGGGCGAAATGGCGCCCATCCCGCCCGTGTTCGGGCCCCTGTCCCCGTTGTAGATGGCCTTGTAGTCCATCGTCGTCACCAGGGGCAGCACTCTCGCCCCGTCCGAGATGACGATGAACGAGACCTCTTTGCCCTGCAGGCATTCCTCGATGAGGACGCGGTTTCCGGCATCCCCGAACTGTTTGGCGACCATGATCGACTGGATGGTCTTCTCGGCCTCCTCGAGGCTGGGGCAGATAATCACGCCCTTTCCGGCCGCCAGCCCATCGGCCTTGATTACGACAGGGACCGAAAATTCGCCGGACTTCAAGATGCTCTGGGCTTTTTCCGGAGATTCGGCGATCTTGAAGCGGGCCGTGGGGATCTTGTGCCGTTCCATGAACTGCTTGGCGAAGATCTTGCTGCCCTCGAGCTCCGCCGCTTTTTTGGTCGGCCCGAAAATGCGCAGCCCCTTCTTCTCGAACTCATCGACGATGCCCAGCGTCAAGGGAAGCTCAGGACCGACCACGGTCAAGTCGATCGGTTCCCGCGCGGCGAAGTCGGCCAGGCTTTGGATATCGGAATCGCTGATGGCGATATTCTCGGCGATGCTCATCGTGCCGGCGTTTCCCGGCGCGCAGAATAGCTTCTTGACGCGCGGACTCTTGGCGATTTTCCAGGCGAGAGCATGCTCCCGTCCTCCCGAACCAACCACTAAGACTTTCATGTTTGTTGTCCTTTATCCGGAATGACCCTTTGGCTCAGGGCTGCCGGGTCGTCCTCCTGGCCATGACGATTTATTGCAGTTTCTGCAGGTTTTCGATGAACCGTCCGGCAAATTCCGGATGGGGAAAAGCGCTGTGGATGATCCTGGCCGCCAGCGGCACGGCGTCCTTGGCCGACAGGCAGTAACCCATCTCGAGAAAATCCTGCCGGTATTTCTTGACGTCTTCCTTCACGGTTTTGTTCCGGATGACGATGTCGGCCAGGAACTCCGCCAGCCGGTCAAAGTCCTTTTCCTTCATCCCGAACCGCGTCATTTCCTGGACGCCCATGCGGATGCCGCTCGATTCTAGGAACGTCTCGTCGTCGGGCAATGCCTGGTAGTTGGTGACGATGTTGTTTTCCTCAAGGCGGCGGGCGATCGCCTGGCCCGGCCCGAAGGATTTCACCCGGATGAGGACCTGGTGGGTCTCCGTGAACCCGTCTTTTTCATCCCCCTCCACCTGAATGCCCCTGGCTTTCAGGTCCTTGGCGAAAGCCTTGGCGTTCTGCCGAACCTGCTTCTGGAATTCCTGCTTGAACTCGTTCATCTCGTAGGCGGCCATGAGCAGCCCGAGGAGAGTCCCCAAGTGATGGTTGCTTGTCGAGCCCGGAAAGGCGCGGCCTTTGATGTCGAGCCACAAGTTCCGGAGCGGGCTGTCCTTGGGAAAGCTGCCGGCGACAAGGCCCCGCTGGGGCCCGAAGAATGTCTTATGGGTGCTCCCCGTCACGACATCGGCCCCTTCTTTGAGAGGCTCCTGGAAAGCGCCGTACAACCCCAAAACATGGGCCATGTCGAACATGATGACGGGCCGCTCTTTCCAGCTTTTGACGATATCCGCGACGAATTTCACCGGCTCCCGGTGGATGAACATGCTCTTGCCGAAGACGATGAGCTCGGGTTTGTTCTTGTCGAGAAGCGAGGCGAGCGCCTCGAGGTCCGGCTTGTAGGGATTGTCCTTGGCCACGGGGAAATTGACGACATGTTCTTTGCCCGTCGCGGGGTCTTCTTCAATATAGTTGAACAGCGCGCCCATAGGCTGGGCGCTGAGATGGCCGCCCTTGGTCAGGTCGTTGTTCATGACCAGGCGCAGCCTCCGGCTCGGCTGCCCTTCGGCCCGGCTCCGGTTGATGAACTTGACCATGGCCTTGAAGACGACCTCGTTGGCCATCTGCCCGCTAACCGGCCGGAGCTCTATCTCGGAACAGTCGAAGAAGCGTCCGAGCTCGCGCTGGGCCTCGATTTCCACATCGCGGATAAAATCGATGCCCTGATAAAAATAGACTTCCTCGCCCTTCATCGTCCGGTGCTCGGCGTAGCGTCCCGAAGGGTCGGAGATCTCGCACATCTTGACGAGAAGCGAAGGCGTGCATTCCGAGGGGATCAGGTTGAATGACTCCTTCTGCCTCCAGACATTGTTCTGCTCGACCTTCCGGCAGAGGGCCTGGATTTTCTCGAATAATGAGGCCATGATTCCTGTTCTCCTAATAGACGAAATTGCGATCCTCGATGGCTTTGAGCTTATCGATTCTTCTCTGGTGCCGCCCGCCGTCAAACTCGGTCTTGAGCCAGACCTGGAAGATCTTCAGCGCCTCCGGCAGAGCGATGACGCGGCCGCCCAGGGTGAGACAGTTGGAATCGTTGTGTCTCCGGCTCATCTCGGCCGTATATTCACTCCAACAGGCCGTCGCCCGGATGCCCCTAAATTTGTTGGCCACCATGGACATGCCCATGCCTGTCCCGCAGATGAGAATGGCCCTTTCGAACTGGCCGTTCAAAACCGCCTCGGCGGCCCTGGCGCCATAGTCGACGTAATCCACGCTTTCGCCCGGCCCGCAGCCGAAATCCTTGTGCTCGATATCGTTCTCGGCAAGATAGGCCACGATGCCCTGTTTCAATATGAATCCGGCATGATCAGACGCAACGGCGATTTTCATAAGGACCCCCTTTCATCGATATAGAAAAGGATTCTCTAAACACGCGGTCATCGATCCACGAACTTGGCGGCTTCGGACATGGCCTGGATGGCCTTGATGATCACGGGATCGCTCTTCTCAAAGGCCTTCCATCCTTCCTCGGTCCCCCAGAGAGCCGCGGCCATCTCTCTCTCCAGCTCGCGCTTGATCTCGAGCTCAGCCTCCTTGAATTTTTTGGCATCCACCGCGATCTTGCTGGAGACAAGGTATTCTTTGAAGTCCTCGATGACGGCGGCGTCGACTATGAAATCGCGGCCGACCTGGATCTTGCCTTGCCCGGCCGTCGCCGCCGCCTGCATTTCCTGGGGAAAAATGAATTTCTTGGAGAGCGGCGTCTGGTGGCTGACGAATTTCCTGACGAAGGCGAAGAAAACGCCCTTTAAACGCAGCTCGGCCGTATAAGGCAGGAGAAGGAATTTGACTTCATAATCCGGGGTGATCCCTCCCTGGCCCAGGACCTTGCGGCCTTTGCCGGTGTATTTCACTTCCCTGTCCTTTTCGGGCACGGCCTTGTCCATCAGGTAATCATCGAGGCGGGTATAGTCGCGCTGGATGGACCTGCCGCTCGGCGTATAATACTTGGCGATGGTCAGGGCGACCGCCATGTTCGGGGCCAGCGGAAAGATCTGCTGGACCAGACCTTTTCCCCAGGAATCCTCTCCGACGACCAAGCCCCGGTCGTGGTCCATGACGGCGCCGGCGACGATCTCCGAGGCGCTGGCACTGCCCTGGTTGATGAGCACGACCAGCGGGATTTTCTCATACTGATTGTTTCGGACGGCCACGAATTGCTGATCGTATCTGCGGTTCCGGCCTTTGATGGAGACCACCAAGGCGTCTTTGGGAAGGAACTCGTCCGAGAGGTCGATAGACTGGAAGAGCGGGCCTCCGGGATTCCATCTCAGATCCAGGATCAGGCTTTTCACGCCCTTTTCGGCCAGCCCCTCCATTTTGGTCTCAAATTCTTCGGTCGTGCTTTCAGCGAAATACCGGATGTTGATGTATCCTATGCCGTCCTGAAGCATGAAGGCATAGGGCACGCTGTAGAGGGGGATCTCCTCCCGGACGATGGTCAGCTCGATCGGCTTCTCCACTCCCTCCCGGGCAATCGTGATGTTCACCTTGGTCCCTTTCGGGCCCCTCAACTTCGCCACGGCGTCCCGGTCCGAAATGGGCTTGGTGCTCTCGCCGTTGATATGGGTGATGAGGTCGCCGGCTTGCATCCCCAGCCGCCAAGCCGGGGTTCCTTCCATCGGAGAAATGACGACCAGCCTGTCTTCCTGCTTCTGGATCTGGATGCCGAGGCCGTAATACTTGCCTTTCTGCTCCTCAGACATCCGGGAAAAGTTTTCCGCGTCCAGGAAATAGGAATGAGGGTCGAGGGTCTCGAGGAGCCCCCTGACGGAGGCCTGGGCCAGCTTCTCCGGCTCCACGGCCGTGTAATAATTCTGACCGATCAGCTCCACCATCGAGGCGATTTTTTCGACCGACTGGTTCCAGACTTCCTCATCCCTGGCCCCAAGCTGGGCCAGGAGGATGATAAAAACCGCGAAAAAGATAAGTTTTTTCTTCATCTCTATCGACTGAATCATGATTTTACCAGAGGCGGAAAGCAAAGTAAAGCGGCCTTGACTTATCCCGGGTGAAGGGCTATATTCCTTGAGTATCGAGAGAGGACCAAGCCTATGTTTGGAAGCATCGGTCTGCCGGAGCTCCTGCTCATTCTGGCCATCGCCCTGCTTGTCTTCGGCCCCAAAAAGCTGCCGGAAGTCGGCCGGTCCCTGGGCAAGGCCATGCGCGAATTCAAGAAATCGACGGATGAAATCAAAGACAAATTCGAGGAGCAGATCCGGGTCGACGAGTTCAAGAATATCCAGGACGACATCAAAAAGGACTTGAGTGAGGATGAGGAAGGGAAGAAAATCTCCTGACGAGATGACCTTCCTTGAACATCTCGAAGACCTCAGAAAGCGGCTGTTCTATTCCTTCATCGCCATCTTCGCGACGATCATCCCGGCCTATATCTTCAGCAAGGATGTCTTCAACATCCTGGCCCGGCCGCTGACCAGGTACCTTCCCGAGGGGGAGAAACTCGCCTACACCACCCTGACCGAGCCCTTTATGCTGTACATCAAGACCGCCTTCCTCACCTCGCTGTTTGTCGTCTCGCCGTTCATCTTCCTCCAGATCTGGCTGTTTGTCGCGCCCGGCCTCTACCAGAAAGAGAAAAAATACGTGATCCCCTTTGTCCTGGCCACGTCCGTCTTCTTTACCGGGGGGGCCCTGTTCGGCTATTTCCTCGTCTATCCCTGGGCTTGCCGCTTCTTCCTCGACCTGGGCTCGGACTTCAAGGCTGTCATTACCGTCAACCAATTTTTCGGCCTGACCCTCAAGGTCCTTTTGGGAATCGGGGCCGTCTTCGAGATGCCGACGCTCATATTTTTTCTGGCCCGGATGGGCATCGTCACCTCGCGATGGATGGTCAAGAATTTCAAGTACGCCGTGCTGGCCATTTTCATCATCGCCGCCGTCATCACCCCGACCCCCGACATGATCACCCAGAGCATCATCGCCGGGCCCATGGTGGCGCTCTATATCTTCAGCATCCTGGTCGCCTTTCTCTTCGGCAAGGAGAGAAAAAAGAGAAAGGCAAAAAAGGAAGAAAAGAATAAATCCAAAGCCGGCCTGGCCGGATGAAATAAATTGGGGACATGTCCCAAATTTCAATATTTGGCGCGTGTTCCCGAATTGCTTGCCCCCGAATGATGAGTCAGGGCCATAAATATCGATTGATCGGGCTCACCGGCCCAAATGGCGCCGGCAAAGGCGAGGCCGCCGAAATCCTGAAGGCCCAGGGATACGCCAGCTTCTCCCTGTCCGACGTGATCCGCGACAAGCTCCAGGAGGAAGGAAAAGCGGCCAGCCGGGACAACATGATCGAAAAAGGAAATGCGCTGCGGAGACAGTTCGGCCCGGACATCCTGGCCCGGCTGATCATGGACAGGGTCCGGGGGAAGGCCGTCATCGACAGCATCCGCAACGCGAGTGAGGTCGAGTATCTCCGGGCCCGGGGCGGTTTCGTCCTCATCGCCGTGGACGCGCCTGTGGAGACAAGGTTCGAGCGGGTCAGGGCGCGGGGCCGGGACGAATCGGCGCAGACGCTCGAGCAGTTTGTCCGGAAAGAAGCCGAGGAGAAAGGGGGAGATGCCGGAGCCCAGCAACTTGATAAGGTCATGGCCATGGCCGACATCACTCTCATCAACGACGGCAGTCTTGACGACCTGCGCCGAAAACTGGAGGAGCTCTTATGAAAAAGAATCCGAAAAAGAGGTCGAACCGGGTCTCCAAGGAAGAATATTATCTCGGCATCGCCAAGGAAGTCGCCAGGCGGAGCACCTGTTTCCGCCGTTCGATCGGGGCCATCATCGTCCGCGACGACCAGATCATCTCCACCGGCTATGTCGGCGCGCCGCGCAAAACGAAGGACAGCGTGGAGCACGGATTCTGCTTGAGGGACAGGCTTCGGATCCCTCACGGCCAGCGCTACGAACTCTGCCGCAGCGTCCATGCCGAGCAGAACGCCATCATCAACGCGGCCCGGGCGGGCGTCAGCCTGCTCGGCGGCGACATGTTCATCTACGGAAGCTCGGCCGACACGGGCGAAGCGATCAACGCCCTCCCCTGCTTCATCTGCAAGAAGATGATCATCAATGCCGGCCTGAATCGCATCGTCTGCTCGACGGCGGACAAGGCTTATACGATTTTCACGGTCGAAGAATGGACTAAAGACTGGCGGGAAGGAGACATCCTGGATGACAAGCA
>JAPKZH010000454.1 GCA_026393905.1 Candidatus Aminicenantota bacterium | reverse complement strand
TTCTCTTGACTTTTTTGACATTAGTATCCTGGATCGACTCAAACTCCGGTGTGAATAATTTGTGAATATTCATGGGGAGACCCTCACTCGTCCTCAGGTTCCATTCTTTTGATATGTATTTCGGAGGAGATAGCAGTTCAGCTATCGAACCATCGCTTGCGCCTTTTGCGGGGGACGCAGATGTTTATAAAGTCAGACATCACGGCAGCGTAACAAGTTCATGCCAGCAATTATTGGACTATATAAAGCCGGAGGTTTCGGTCATTGCGGTGGGAAATGGCAATACATATGGACATCCCAATCCTGAAACCATTTCGAGATTAGTAACCTTAAACAGTTTTATTTATCAGACAGAATCAGGCGCAGCTGTGCCGCCTATCGGAAAAAGTGAAATAGCGAATGGAAATTTCACAATAATAACAGATGGGGATTCCTATACGATATCCGGAGCATTCCTTAATAGCAGGACACGATTAACGGATTCAAAACTAGCTTTAGTGAAAGAAATAGAATCTTACTTAAGATTTTGGCCTTTTTTGTATTTTCCAAGGCCAGGAGTTGAGGCGGCCGGATGTGAGTCGAACAGGTTCGGAACGAATATCGTCATGGAAAATCATAATCGGGATTTGAAAACGGCTTTTGTCGGTCTGGGCACGCTGGTGAAATAAGCTTTTTAAAACAGGCTGTAAATAAACGGCCCGATTACCGAGTTCTGGGAGAAAACAAGGAGGAGTCCGATTATGACAAGAACGACCAGAACCGGGATTAACCACCATCGTTTGTTTTTCCATAGAAAGAAAAATAACTCTCCAATGATACTGAGCTTTGCCGCGAAATTCCTAACTCCCATGTTACTCCCTTATTCCTCCGGTCACTTCCGGATCATGTACCGCTCAAGCACAAGCACGTCGATCCCGCTTTTGCAAAACGTGTTATAGGCGTTCTCGGGAGTCGTAACGATCGGCTCGCCCCGAAGGTTGAACGAAGTGTTAAGGAGGACTGGAACCCCTGTCGCCTGCGCGAACCGGTCAACGATATCATAGTACCGAGGATTCCACTCCCGCCTTATGGTCTGGAGGCGGGCCGTTCCCATGTGGCTCACTGCGCTGATCTGGGCCGCTTTCTCCACTTTGAGCGGTAGGACAAGGAGCATATATCGGGCCGGATACTGACTGACAATATTCGTCCCTTCGAAGTAATCTGCCGCATACTGCTCAAGGATGACGGGAGCGAACGGCCGGAACGGTTCTCGGAATTTGATCTTAATGTTAACGGTATCCTTCATTAGCTCGCTCCGGGGGTCGGCCAAGATACTCCGGTTGCCGAGTGCCCGTGGCCCCCACTCGAACCGTCCTTGGAACCACCCAACGACCTTCCCTTGGACGAGATCGTCGGTGACCCGGTCGAGCAGCTTGCCATCGTCCGGAAATGTCTCGTAGGCGATATTATTGTTTTCCAGGAATGTCTGGATCGTATCTTCGTTATAGGCTTTTCCCCAGTAAGCATGCTCGAGGCGGAAACCGCGTGGTTTTCCGAGCAGACAGTGATAGGCATGAAGCGCAGCGCCAAGGGCGCCGCCGCTATCCCCCGCCGCAGGTTGAATGAAGAGTTCTTCAAACGGGGTTTCGAACAGGATCCTGCCGTTAGCAACCGAATTCAAGGCGACACCGCCCGCCATACAGAGTTTCTTAAGACCGGTCTTTCGGTATAGGTCATTTGCCAGTTTGAGGATGATCTCCTCCGTGGCTTTTTGGATGCTTGCAGCGATATCGGCATAGTGCTCGTTTAGGTAGCACTGTTGATCGAAATCAACTGGTTTATCTCCAAAATAAGAAGGAAAGCGCGCCTTGGACGTGTAGAAGTGCATCTTTGGATCGCGAGGAGGTCCGAAGAGGTCGATGAACCGGCGGTTAAAAGTGTGCCTATCTGAATAGTGGTAGGAGAAATAATCCATGTTGATCCAGAACGAGCCGTCATCGGCGACCTTTATGAGCTTATTGTAGATCTTATCGATATACCTCGGCTGACCATAAGGGGCCATTCCCATTACCTTGTACTCGCCCTCGTTGACTTGGAAGCCCAGAAAAGCCGTGAAGGCGCTGTACAGGATCCCAAGCGAATGAGGGAAGCGAATCTCGTTCTGAAGCATTATCTCATTGCCCTTAGCCGTACCGGAGGTGGCCGTGGTCCACTCTCCGACACCGTCAAGGGTCAAGATAGCCGCCTCATCAAAGGGCGACGGATAGAAAGCACTAGCCGCATGCGAAAGATGGTGGTCTCCGAAAAGGATCTTATTTTCGGGAATGCCGAGCTTGGTTCGGATGAGATTCTTCATCCACAATTTGTCTCCGAACCAGCTGATCATCGCCTGACCGAAAGGACGCCAAGATCGGGGATACCCTTGGAAAGCGGTCATCAGTATTCGTTCAAACTTCTGGAATGGTTTCTCATAAAACACGACATAATCGAGGTCCTTTGAAGTAATCCCTGCTTCCTCAAGACAAAACTGGATAGCAAGTGCGGGAAAACTAAAATCGTGCTTAATCCGTGAAAACCGTTCCTCCTCCGCCGCAGCGACGAGTGTGCCGTCGTACAAAAGAGCCGCGGCGGAATCGTGATAGAAGAAAGATAGTCCGAGAATATGCATTAGAATTGCCTTTTGAAGTCTTCCAGCTTGGCTGGTGCTTTTTTTCGAGCAACCCAGTTAGAGCCGCTCTCGCTTCGCTTGATATGGAGCTGATCTGAAAAGGCCTTCACGACCAGGGCGACCGGTCCGAACACGATCAAAAAGAAAATCCCTAGAAAGACCTGGCTTTGGAAGGTCCCAATTTTGAACATGAACTTACGCCAAGTCTGGAAGTGCTTGGCGGATACGCGTTTTTCGATTTGCGGCTCGACGACGGATAGCTGTTTGGCCTGAGTGTTGAACTTAACAAGGCTGATCATGAGGCCGAGAATCATACCTACTGCGACCCAGAGAAACAGGAAGAGCAATGGACTGAAGTCAACCTGGCTTCGGGAATAGCCGATGGCGGCCCACACGACAAGGATAAGGCCTATGTCAAACCAGCCGGGCTGCCGGATACCGACTTTTCCTGCCCGGGAAGCAATGCCCAGCGAGTAGCCAAAGAGCGATAACGGAAACGTGACTAGAAGAGTTAGAAGATACACGGAATGACCTCAGGCTGCAAAAAAGAATATATCATGAAGGGGATGTATTTTCAAGGTCTTGCGGGCTTGGTATTCTTGACAGCGATCTGCCACCGGCGATATAGTCGTTTTGCAATGGGCGGTCTCGATTCCGATTTTAAGGACAGCTTGGCTGTGTGGGAAAGAAATAGAAAATCTTATACCTCGATCGTTCGGCGAACCTCCTTACAGGCGCATAAATAATGCTTTCAGATTGGTCAGGGCACGAACGTTTAATTTCAGAGGGGCGTGGGGCGATCCCCACGCTTCTCTGAAATCACATTTTTGGATGCTTCCGCTTCTTCCTAAAACACGATCCGGAAGCGGTCCCGCTTGTCGAAGCGCGTCAGCCCTGCTCGGCTGGCGGCGCCCACGGCGTCCTGGAATTCTCTGACCGTGATCCTTCGACTCAAGAGAGAGCTCCAGGCAACATCGCCGCAGGGATGATACTGGTCCATGATATTGACGTACGTTTCTTTAGAAATATCCTGGGCCAGGAATCTCATTACGTCTTCTGTCCCGGCCAGCCCTCCCGGGAGGACGAGGTGCCGAACGAGAAGACCGCGGAGGGCTATTCCCCCCTCATCGAAGACGAGGTCTCCGACCTGCCGGTGCATTTCCTTGATCGCCGTTTTTGCCGCTTGGGGATAGTCCGGGGCATGGCATAATTCTTCGGCCGGCCCACTTTGGCTGAACTTGAAATCGGGCATGTAGATGTCGATGACCCCCTTCAGGAGGCTCAAAGTTCCGAGCGCGTCGTAGCCGCCGGTGTTATAGACGAGGGGAACGGAAAGCCCGGCTTCGATGGCCGGAGGGAGCGATTTGAGAATCTGGGGGACGTAATGGGACGGGCTGACGAAGTTGATGTTGTGGCAGCCGAGGCTTTGGAGTTCGACCATCATCCCGGCCAGCCTTTTGTAGGAAACCGCCTGTCCTTCGCCGAGATGGCTGATCGAATAGTTCTGGCAAAAAGAACACCTCAAGCTACAGTGGGCAAAGAAGATCGTCCCCGATCCGTGCCGGCCGACCAGGGGAGTTTCCTCGCTGAAATGGGGGCTGTACGATGAGACCTCGGGCTCGAGGCCGGCCTGGCAGACGCCTTTTTCTCCCCGCAGGCGGTTGACCTTGCAGCTCCTGGGACAAAGCGTGCAGTTCTCTAGGATTTGAAAAGCCTTTTCGATCTTTTCCTTGAGGAGGTCTCTCCGGTAAGTTTTGAGGTAGGCAGCCTCATACTTTGGGACGGGATTTTTTTTGGCCATTGATTATGCACCAAATTATATCATGAATAAATCTGTATTAAGGACCCTGAAAGGGGTGAAGCGACCATGAGGGATTTATGGCGTGAAAAAATCCCGTTAGGGAGCGCATCCCCTTTCAGAGTCCTCAAGCATTGAAAAATTGTTGCCGTTATGTATCATCTGAAAAGATGAATGCGGAGAAATACCTGACGGTCCCGAGGCTCGCCCGGATCCCCTGGCTCATCCACGGCTTCGGAACGAAAGATTGGCGGCTCCGGGATTTTCGGAGCCGTCCAGAGTGGCGAAAATTCAAGATGTTCTGGCTGGACCAGGTCCATTCTCATGAGATGCATTTTATCGATGCGCTTCCCGACCGGCGGCGGAAAGGGGACGCCCTGGCGACGCGGCTGCCCGGAATTTTTCTGATCATCAAAACCGCGGACTGCCTTCCCCTTTTTCTTGTCGATGAGTCCCGGCGCGTCGTCGCCGCCGTTCACTCGGGCTGGAGGGGCACTCAAAAGCGGATCGCCGAGCATGCCGTCCGGGAACTGCAGGCTCATTACGGTTGTCAGCCTTCCTCTCTCCTGGCCGCGCTGGGCCCCTGCATCGGTCCGGAATGCTACGAAGTGGGGGAGGATGTGCGGCGGGAATTTGGAGCCGCGGGACTTCCCCTCGATATGCTCCGGCCTCATCCTGAGCTCCGGGAAAAATATTTTTTGGATCTCGTTTCCGCCAACCGCCGGCAATTGGAGAGTCAAGGCTTGAAGGAAAAAAATATTTTCACGGCCGAAATTTGCACCCATTGCGACAGCCGCCTCTTATCCTACCGGCGCGACCCTAACAAGACCGCCCGACTGTTCAATTTCATCGGGGTCAAACCTCAACATTCAACATTATGATTCGATGGGGGAGATCGCCCAAAAGGATGCGCCTATTGATAGGCGAAAATGTTGAATGTTGAGGTTTGACCCCGTTTTTTGAATTTGTCAAGGGGTCGGGTGAGTCCCTGCTCAAAAAACGGTTGCGGCCGTGACGGGGGTGTTGAAAATGTTCTTGGCTTTCATTAAGATAAGGACGCTTCCAAAATCCCAAAGGCCTTGGTGACACATGAAACAAGCATTTTCGGACATTCTTATTCCCGAATTAACCCTTTTTAAAAAAGGAAAAGTCCGGAACGTGTTTGAACTGGAAGACAAGCTCCTCGTCATCGCCACCGACCGCATTTCGGCCTTTGACTTCATCCTTCCCTCCCTCATCCCGGACAAAGGAAAAATCCTCACCCAGCTATCGTACTTCTGGTTCGATTACACCCAGCTGGTCTGCCCCAATCATGTCATCACCGCCGACGTCAACAAGTTTCCGCCCGTCCTTCAAAAATACCGGGAGATGCTGGACAAGCGGACGATGCTGGTCAAGAAGACGAGCGTCGTTCCCGTGGAATGCGTCGTCCGAGGCTACCTATCCGGTTCCGGATGGAAGGAATATAAAACGACCGGAAAAACGAGCGGGGTCAAGCTCCCGGTCGGGCTCAAGGAATCGGACCGGCTGGAGGATCCGATCTTCACGCCCTCGACGAAAGCCGAAGCCGGGCATGACCTCAACATCTCCTTCAAAGACATGCAGAAGCTCATCGGGGCTTCGCTGGCCACAAAAATCAAGAAAGTCAGCCTCGCCCTTTATCAGAAAGCATCCCTTCATGCTCTGTCCCGGGGGATCATCATTGCGGATACGAAGTTCGAATTCGGCCTGGACAAGGACGACCTGATCCTGGTCGACGAGATTTTCACGCCCGATTCCTCCCGGTTCTGGCCGCTGGCCACGTATGCGCCCGGGAAAGGGCAGCCGAGCCTGGATAAGCAGTTTGTCCGGGATTACCTTGAAAGCACGAGCTGGGACAAACAGTCGCCGCCGCCGCCCCTTCCCGAGGACATCATCCAAAAAACCTCCGAAAAGTATTTTGAGATCTACCGGCTTCTGACCGGAAAAAATGAGCTTTGATGAGAAACGGTTTCGTCGACCTCCATATCCATTCCAACAAAAGCAGCGACGGCGATTTCTCTCCGCTCCACATTGTCCGGCTGGCCAAGGACAACGGGTTTACGGCGATCTCCATCGCCGACCACGATACGGCGGCTGCCTATCCGGAAGCCCTGGAGGCCGGCAACGGCTCGGGAGTCGAAGTCATCCCGAGCATGGAAGTCACGACCCTTTTCAACGGCCGGGAGTTTCATCTCCTGCTCCCCTTCCTGAATTGGGAAAAAGAGGTTGTCCGGAGGATCATGACCCGCGTCTCGGAGGGCCGGCTCGAGGAGGCTCAGGAGCGCGTGGACAAGCTTCGCAAGCTGGGGTTTGACCTGACCTGGCCGGAAGTGATCCGGGCGTCCAAAGGCCTGCCGCCGCTCGGCGTGACCATCGCCCAAATTTTGTTGGATAAGCCGGAATCGAAAAACAACCCGGCTCTCGCGGAATATTTGGAAGCGGCCAACCGTCCCTTGGCGCCTTACCTTTTTTATAGAGATTATTTCATGGAAGAAAAACCGGCCTTCGTTCCCAAACGACATATTCCTCTGTTGGAAGTTTTGGACCTGGCTCCCGAGGCGGAAGCCGTGCCCGTCCTCGCCCATCCGGGGGCCTATTTCGAGAATGCGACCAAAGAGGACCTGGTTCAATTGAAAGAGAGGGGCTTGGCGGGGCTCGAAGTCTTCACGTCCTACCACAAGCCGGAGCAGACCAGGTTCTATGCCGAGGCGGCGAAAGAGCTTGACCTTGTCCCGACGCCCGGGTCGGATTTTCATGGCCGGATCAAGCCTCATGTCACCTTCGGGCTCATCAGAGACGGGCATTACGGGATGGTGGAGGAGCTTCAAAAAAGGAGGGGGAGATCATGATCGGCTGGCTGGATATCGTCTTGGCGGTCATTTTATTGGTCACGGTCATTATGGGCTTGGTCCGCGGGTTGATCAAGGAGGTGATCGGCATCGTTGCCATCATCGTCGGGTTCGTCCTGGCGGCCCGCTATTACAACACTTTCGCCGACCTCATAGGACGCCTGATCCACCAGCCCAGCGTGGCCAAGTTTTTAGGCTTTATCATTTTATTTTTGATCGTGATCGGCGTCGGATCGCTGATCGCGTTCCTTCTGTCCAAGCTCATGAAAGGGCCCTTGAAATTCGTCAACCATCTTTTGGGCGGCCTCATCGGTTTTTTCGAAGGCGTTCTCATCTGCGGTGTGTTTGTTTTTGCCCTCCTGGTGTTTCCTCTCAACAAACAGGCATTGCTCAACTCGCGACTGGCGCCGTATTGCTACGGACTGACGAAGGCGATGATCCATCTCATTCCCCAGGAGCTGAAGGATCAATTCAAGGCAGCCTACCAGGACGTCGTGAAAGGCGGGACCAAAGATGGACAAAAAATTTGACGACCTGAACATCCATCAAAAAATGGAGCACCTGATCAAGGACTTGGTGGAAAAAGAGATCCGATTCCGCGATGCCCTCCGGGAATTTGAAAAAATCTACATCGAGATAGCCGCGAAAAAATACAAGGGAAACATGACGAAGATGGCCAGGGCCCTTGGAATTCACCGCAACACCCTCCATAATCGGGCGAAAACGCTGAAAATAAAGAAATTAAAGTAATAATTGCCTTTTTAGCAATTAAGTCTAAAGACTGCTAATTTTGCAACTTTTTTCTTGACAAGCCCTTGGGTTTTCCTTATAATTAGCACCTCGTTATTTAGTCTGCTAAATAAATCAAATTAGGAGGTTTCAATGAAGATTTCCCCTTTATACGACCGAGTTCTTCTCAAAAGAATAGAAGAACAGGAAGTCCGGAAGAGCGGAATTATCATCCCCGACACGGCCAAGGAAAAACCCCAGGAAGCCGAAGTGATCGCTGTGGGCAAAGGCAAAATGACCGATGAAGGGAAGGTGATTCCCCTCGAAGTGAAGAAAGGCGACAAGGTCTTGATCGGCAAGTACAGCGGAACGGAAGTGACCGTCGACGGCGTCGAGCACGTCATTCTCCGCGAAGAAGAAATTCTGGCCAAACTCAGTTGATCCGCTAATTTAAGGAGGAACAATGGCAAAACAAATTATGATGGGCGATGAAGCAAGACAGTCTCTGTTAAGAGGCATCAACATTTTATCGAACCTGGTCAAGGCCACCCTCGGCCCGCGGGGAAAGAACGTCGTGATCGACAAAAAATTCGGCTCCCCGACGAGCACCAAAGACGGTGTGACCGTGGCCAAAGAGGTTGAGCTCAAAAACAATCTCGAGAACATGGGCGCCCAACTGGTCAAGGAAGTCGCGTCCAAGACGTCGGATGTGGCCGGCGACGGGACGACCACCGCCACCGTGCTGGCCCAGGCCGTCTATTCGGAAGGGCTGAGGTATGTCACGGCCGGCGCCAACCCCATGCTCATTAAAAAAGGCATCGACAAGGCTGTCGATGAGGTCGTTAAAGAGCTCAAGAAGTTGAGCCGCGAAGTCAGCGGCGAGATGATCGTCCAGGTCGGCGCCATCTCGGCCAACAACGACGAGTCTATCGGCAAGATCATTGCCGAAGCCATGGAAAAAGTCGGCAAGGACGGCGTTATCACGGTTGAAGAAGCCAAGAGCATGGATACAATCCTGGATATCGTCGAGGGGATGCAGTTCGACCGCGGCTATCTCTCCCCCTATTTCATCACCGACCCCGACCGGATGGAATGTGTCCTGGAAAATCCCCTCATCCTTCTTCATGAGAAGAAGATCTCGAACCTGAGGGAAATGCTCCCCCTGCTGGAGAACGTAGCCCGGATGGGCAAGCCGCTCGTCGTCGTGGCCGAAGAAGTCGAGGGCGAAGCCCTGGCCACCCTGGTCGTCAACAAGCTGAAAGGTACGTTCCTTTGCGCCGCGGTGAAAGCGCCCGGTTTCGGCGACCGGCGGAAGGCCATGCTGGAAGATATCGGCATCCTGACCGGCGGCAAAGTCATCACCGAAGATATCGGCGTCAAGCTCGAGAAGGTCGATATGGAGTGGCTGGGCGAAGCCAAGAAAGTCGTCATCGACAAGGACAATACGACCATCGTCGAGGGCAAGGGCAAGGCGTCCGACATCCAGGCCAGGATCAAGCAGATCCGGACCCAGATCGAGGAGACGACTTCCGATTACGACAAGGAGAAACTCCAGGAACGGCTGGCCAAGATGGTCGGCGGCGTCGCCCTGATCAAGGTCGGCGCGGCGACCGAGACCGAGCTCAAAGAGAAAAAGGCCAGAGTCGAAGATGCCATGCACGCCACGAAA
>JAPKZH010000377.1 GCA_026393905.1 Candidatus Aminicenantota bacterium | reverse complement strand
GTATTTATCGACCCAGACAGGGTTGGGGGCCATTTCCGGCGCTCCGTCGATCATCTTGAGCAACTTCATGACGCTCAAGATCCCCTTCACGTTCCGGACGATCGATTCTTCATCGGTCCTGCCCAACAATCCGGATTCGGTCGTGATGGCCGGCTTTCCCTGGAGGATGGCCGTGTTGCCCAGGTATTTGGATTCCTTGAGGTCCTTGGTGCGGGTGGCATCGATGATGATATGGCGGATACCGAAGGCGAGGGCCAACTCTTTTGTCTTGGCGTCCATGCTTTTTTTGTCGCTGATCATCCAGTAGGAGTAGGGAATCAGGGCTTCGTTGGCGTCGCCGCAGTGAAGGTCGATCAAATAATCGCACTTTTTGATGATCTGTTCATTCAAGACAAAGGCGATGCGCTGGCTGAGCGTACCGTTGGGGTCGCCGGGAAAGACCCTGTTCAGGTTTTTCCAATCATAAGGGTTGTAATAGACGGTCCTTTTCTGAAAGGACGGGAGGTTGGCGATATGGACCAGGACCAGCGTGCCGGAGAGCTTTTTGGGGTCCACCTGATCCTTTATCCGGTAAAGGGCCAGGACCGGAGGATATTCGTAGCCGTGGACGGCGGCTACCAGGGCCAGGACTTTTCCCTTCTTGGCGCCCCGGATGATCGTGACGGGGATCGCCGTCTTGATCCCGTCTTTCTCGGGCACATCAAGAAATCCCGAGCGGACTTCTCCTGGCATCGCCTTCAGGTTCCCCAGGATAAAAGCGTCTTCGGCGGCCCGGAGCGCGCCAGTCGAGACCACCGAAAGAAATAAAAACGCCAATCCCATAAGCTTTTTCTGCCTGATACGCATATCCTCCTCCTTTTTAGATTGGGGACACACACAGTGTGTGTCCCCGGATTTGTCAACATTCTATCCCACTCCCCCAACGGGGTCAATTAACCGGGGTCAAAGCTACTTTTTACGCACATGCGTAAAAAGTAGCTTTGACCCCAACTATTTTTTTACAGGGGAGCGTGCGTAACGAGTAGCTTTGACCCCGGCTAATTCAGGGGGGCGTGCGTAACGAGTAGGTTTGACCCCGTTGATAATTATAATTGCCCCCATGTCATCGCGAGCGACCGAAGGGAGCGTGGCGATCTCATGCCTTTTGCGCAGTAGGATGAGATTGCCACGGCACAAGGTGCCTCGCAATGACACGCTAGCCTGATTTTGCGTAAAAAGTAGGTTTGACTCCGGTTAATTCAGGGGGGCGTGCGTAAAAAGTAGCTTTGACCCCAACTATTTTTTTATTGACCCCGGTTAATTTTTTGTGTTGCTTATTGAATATTGTTTTGTTATAATCCCCGCGCCTGAATTCTCAATTGAACGGGAGGTTAGCCAATGGGCAAATATTTAGCCATTTTCGGCGGCTTGATCGCCATGGCCGCCGGAGTCATCCTTGTCGTTTTCGTCTGGTGGCACGAGTTCATCGCGCTGGTCTTCGGCTTCGTCCCGCCCATTCTCTTTTTTGGGGGCCTGATCGCTTTGATCGCGGGCATCAGCAGCATTAAAGATGCTATGAGGACCAAAAAGCTCGAAGAGGAAACCAAAGAAGAGAAGCCCGCAGCGAAGGCCTAAGCGGCCCGCTCTTGTCTGAGTGTCTCAACTCAGTCTTTGTATTCTGTCTGTCTTTCTCTCTTTAGTTTCGTCCGTCACAAAAAATACCGAAAAGTCGTTCCTGCAAAATAATCCCCAACTGCTCCTGTCTCTCTTTTCCTCAGAGACCCCGATCAACATCTCCCTTCCGGAACCCATCTCCTTTTCCGACGAGGTGTCCGGCCAGCAGGCTTATTTTCTGTTCAAGCAGATATTCCAGACCTACACGACGTTCGAATTCTTTCCGGAGATAGGGGCTCCGCCCGCCCTCGAAAAAGGCCGTTTTATCTTCAAGGCCAGCTGGTCGTTTTACAACAAGAATCTCAACCAGGTTCGTTTCCGAATCTACTTCTATATCCGGGCCGAGCCCGGGCCTTCTTCCAAGGCCGATGATTTATGGAAGATCGCCGAGATCAAAGCGGAAAGACTGTATTGAAAAAACCAACCTCGCGCCGCAAAGCCCTTCCGGCCGCCATGGCCGCGGCCGCCGCCCTGGCCGTCCTCTTTCTTGCCCTGTCCCTCGCTCTTCCGGCGCTTCTCTCTTCCAATTATTACCAGAAAAGCCTGAAGCTCCTCCACGCCCAGGCCGAATCCATCAAAAAAGAATATGCCGGCCTCCTCCGGAACCAGCGCGAAAAACAGCAGCGGCTGGCCCAATCCCCATTCCCGGAAAAAAGCGAGCTCTGGTTCGAGAAGTTCAGGCGCTTGAACCTGAATCCCGAAGTGGAAGGGGTGGCCGCCTACACTTCCCAGGGAAAGCTGACCATCTGGCTCGGCAATGTCCTAAACCTGGAGGACGTCTTCCAGGACTGGGAATCCGTTCCCCTGTTCCAGGGAGCGGCCGGTTCCTTCCTGATCAAGGACAAGGCCTCCTCGTACCTCGTCTCCGTCCAGAAGGTGCGGCGGACCGAGTACATCGCCCTCTACCGGCTGCTGGCCTTCATTCCGCAGTTCAAATCGCCCTATCTTTCGGAATATCATTTTTTAAGGCCCCGCCTGCGAAAAAACTGCGTGATCGAATACTGGGATTATCGCGAAGACATATCCGGGACCGAGAATTTCTTTTCCCGCCACCAGGATGAGTATATCGGTTCGCGCGAGCTTCAGAGAGAGATCCAAACCTTCTTTTTTCCCCTTCGCAACGAGCAGCAAAAACTCATCGCCACCGTGACCTTGAGGTCGCCGTCTCTTTCAACCTTCCGCCTGGCCATGAAAGAAACGTTCCTGCTCATCTTTTATCTTCTCGTTGTGGCTCTGCTCTTCCTCATCCTGGTCTATCTCGCCCGCCTGCCCGCTTTTTACCAGGGCCGAAAAATCGGACCCGGCCTTCTCCTCCTTCTCGCCCTGGCCGGCCTGCGCTTCGTCTTCTTTCCCTTGAGCCGTCTCGGAAACGTCCAGTCGCTTCCGCTCTTCTCGCCGACGCTCTCGGGATTCCTTTCCGTTGGAGATTTCACGAAATCCCCGGCCGATATATTTTTGACCTCGCTCTGCCTTTCCCTATTGCTGGCCGTCATCGCCTTTTACATACAAGGGCTTTTTGAGCATCCCAAAAAGAGGGCTGCCGCTCCCCTGTCCCTGTCCCTGGCCGCAAATATTCTTGCCATCATAGCCTCGATCGCGATCCTCGCTGGATTCCAAATCCTCGCGGGGCGTCTCGTCGTCAATTCCAGCATCAACCTCCTACGGTTTTCCCTGACGGGGACCTTCGTCCTTCTCCATTGGGGCCTCATCGTTCTCTTCGCCGGAGTCGCCTTCCTTCTTTTCACGGGCTTGCGAATCGCCGGCCGCCTGACCTCCCGCCCCGATGTCTCGATCATCCTCCTTTTGGCCGTTGAGATTTTTGTCTATTTTAGATACGGCCGCAGCGCCCCGCTGCTCTTTATCATTCAAGTCATCGCCATGTGCGCTCTCGCCGGACTCGCCTTCCGGCCAAAAGTCGCCAGACGAAGAGAAGCCGTGTTCGTAGCGCTTCTGCTCATGGCCGTTTTTGTGTACGGCACCCTCCATCAAAGCACGGCCGAGAAAGCGCGGCGGCTCACCCAGAATTTTTTAAAAGACACCATCGTCGCCCAGGATGTCTGGGCCGAGTTCCTGCTGCGGGAGGCTTTTTCCGAGATCGATAAACAGAGAAAGACCCTCCTGGCTTTTCTCAAAACCCCTCCTCCCCCGCCCCCTTCCCCCTCTGCCCCCTCGGATATCGCCCGTTCCCTCTGGACGAAAACCCCCTTGTACAAATTCAACTGGTATTCCAGCCTGGAGATCCTCGACCGCGAAGACAACATCCTCTCCCGCTTTTCTCTGAACATCCCCAATATTTTTCGCACGGCCGAAAGCCCGGCCGAACGCAGGGACTGGGAGCTGGCCCACTTGACGATCCCCTTTATGGGAAAAGGAAGAGATTTTCTCGTCGGATACCGAGACTGGTTCGAAAACGATAAGCGCCTGGGAAAGACCGTCTTCTATTTGTCCCTGGATTACGACATGCTGCCCTTTCTGTATTCGGCCAACCCCTATTTCGAGCTTCTCCGAGTGAACTCCCTTCCTTCGCTCAACCAGTTCGATTTCCGGTTTGCCGTTTTCGACATGGACGGAAAAATCCTTTTCAACCCTCATAAGATCTCGGCCGGCCTTCCTTCCGGCCTCCTCCTGCCCGATGCGCTCAGCGCCAAGGGCCGCTGGACGACGTTCATCGACAGGGAGAAAAAGTTCGACCTCTTTTATTTCCGCTCGGCCGGCCGCATCTACGCCCTGTTCACGCCTCAAAAAAGCTTCGTCATCTTCACCATCGAATTCTTCCGGCTTTTCTTCTTCTACCTGTTGATCTTTCTCCTCCCGCTGCTCGCGGCCTCGGTCCTCTGGTCCGGAAAAAAGCTCCGCCACCCGCTCTGGTCATTCTCCAACCGGGTCTATCTGTCCTTCATCACCGTCGCTCTCATCCCGCTCGTCCTCTTCACCTTTTTCTCCCGCAACTTCTTCAACCGCATCTTATCCGAGCAGTTCATCGAAAAGGCCGAGATCCAGGCCAACACGGCCCGCAGCGTCATGGACGATTTTTTCTACTTCCAGCAGCTGGAACGGGCCCAGACGCCGACGCTTCCCGAAGACCTGGTGCTCGGCATCAGCACGGCCATCGCCAACGACGTGAACCTCTACAAAGACGGCCGGCTGGTCTTCTCCAGCCGGAGGGAATTCTTTGATTCCGGGCTCTTCCCGGAGCTCCTGGACGGCGAGATCTACTATAAAATCCAGTTTGAAAACAACCCGTTCTACGCCCAAAAAAGGAGCCTCGGGAGCTTCTCCTACCGCACCCTCACCATTCCCTACACCTCCCGGGGCCCGCTCCTGCTCATCTCGCTGCCTTTTCCTTTCGAGCAGCAGGAGATCGCCAACGCCACCCAGGAGCTCCTCGAATTCCTGCTGTTCATCTCGGTCTTTTTCATCGCCACGGTCCTGGTCCTGGCCCGCGGCATCGGGGCCATGATCGTCACGCCCATCCAAAAGCTCCTGGCCGGTACAAAAGAGGCCAGCCTGGGCAACCTGGAGATCGAGATCGACTACAAGACCCAGGACGAGATGAGGACGCTCGTCGACGGCTTCAACACCATGATCAAGAACCTCAAGAGCCGGGAGCAGGAGCTGGCTGAGATGAGCAAAAAAGTGGCCTGGGCCGAGGTTGCCCGCAAGGTGGCCCACGAAGTCAAGAACCCCCTGACCCCGATCCAGCTCTCCGCCGAGCATCTGCTCAAGGTCTATGAGGACAAGAAAGGCAATTTCGACCAGACGCTCAAAGAATCCATTTCCTACATCATCAGCGAAGTCGATAACCTCAGGAAAATCGCCCAGGATTTTCTCGAGATCTCCAAGGAGGCCGTCCTCCATAAAGAGGATTTTCGTTTCGACGACCTGGTCCGGCAGACGGTCGAACCCTATAAAAACCTTTTGGCGGAAAGGATCCTGTTCAGGGAATCCTACGAGGGGACGGACTTCCGCTTCGCGGGCGACCAAGCCAAGCTCAAGGTCGCCCTTCGCAACCTGCTGACCAATGCTATCGAATCGATCCAGGGCAAAGGCGAGATCCGCGTTCTGGTGGCCAGGCGGCCGGAGCGCCTGGTCGTCGAAGTGGAGGACACAGGCAGCGGGATCGATAAGGAAATCCTGGACAGGATCTTCGAGCCCTACTTTTCGACCAAGGATGTCGGGACGGGGCTGGGGCTCCCGATCGCCAAGAAAATCATCGAGGATCACCAGGGCACGCTCCAGATCCGAAGCGAGCCCCGGAAAGGGACGAAAATCACGATTGAGCTTCCGCTCCAATAAAAATAGTGTTCTGTCTTACAAATATCTTGCCATATTTTTCAGGCGATATCAGGAAGGAATTAATGAAAGAAAATAATGAGACGCTACACTAGAATTTTTCCTTGGTCTATGGAAAAATAGGGCCATGCATAAAACTCTCGTCGCCTATTTCACCCGAACGGACAACACGAAAAAAGTCGCCGAATCGATTTTTGCCGCCCTGGAAGGGGATAAAGTCCTCAAGCCTTTGGACGAGGTCCAGGACCTCGATGAATACGCCCTGGTCTTCATCGGCTTTCCCATCCAT
>JAPKZH010000305.1 GCA_026393905.1 Candidatus Aminicenantota bacterium | reverse complement strand
CCTCATCGACGTCTTTGTCATGAAGAGCCTCCTCCAGAAGATACCGGCGCTCCCCGAGACCGCGGAGCAAGGCACCTTCGGCGATGTCTTGTGGAAGCAGAGAACGTTCGACCTCGTCGGCCAGCTGGCGGTCATTCTGGCCGGTGTCTTTTCCGTCCTGGCCCTATTCCGAAAGAGGGACAAAAATGAATAGTACTTGGCTTTTATACATGGGCTTCGCGGCCGGCTTGATTTTCGTGGGCGTTTACTGTCTGCTGGCCATGAAAAATGTGATCAAGCTCTTCATCGGCATCGAAGTCATCAGCAAGGGCGTCAGCCTGGCCCTGCTGGCCAGCGGATTCGTCAGGAAGAACACGCTTCTGGCCCAGAGCCTGGTGATCACCTTCATCGTGGTCGAAGTCAGCCTCGTCGCCACCGCACTGGCCATCATCATCAACATCTACAAGCACACCAAGAGCCTGGACATCCGCAAGCTGACGAAATTGAAAGGGTAAATTATGAAAGGGATCGATATTCTTATCTCGCCGCCCGTGGCCTTCGTCCTCTTCCTCATCATCGCTTTTCTGCTCACCCTGCTCGGCAAGCGGATGGCGCCTCGGCTCACCAAAACCGGCGGAAAGCTCACAACCTACGCCTGCGGAGAGGACATCCCGGGCGTAAAGGTCCAGTTCGGCTACCGGCTTTTCTTTTTCGTAGCCTTGTTCTTCACCATCATGCACGTCGCCACCCTGATGATCGCGACGGTGCCGTCCGGCAAGATCGTCTGGTTCGCCGTCCTCTACCTGGCCGTGATCTTCCTGTCCATCATGGCCCTCGTGACAAGGAGCGGAAATGCTTAACCGACTCGTTCGCTGGTCGCGAATCAAGTCGCCGTGGATTCTCCATCTCAATTCGGGCGCCTGCAACGCCTGCGATATCGAGATCGTCGCGGCCCTGACCCCACGCTTCGACGTCGAGCGGTTCGGCGTCCTCCTCAAAGCGACGCCTCGGCATGCCGATGTCATCATCGCCACGGGACCGGTGACCCGTCAGATCAAGGACCGGATCATCCGCATCTACGATCAGACGCCCGACCCGAAATTCGTCATCGCCGTCGGCGCCTGCGCCATGTCGGGGTGCGTCTACCGCGGCGCCTATAACATCATGGGCGGAATAGACCAGGTCATTCCGGTGAACGTCTATGTCCCCGGCTGCCCCGCTCGTCCCGATGCCATCCTGGACGGCGTGGTCAAGCTCCTGGGCAAACTCTAGATTTGAGGAGTTTATGAACGACCTAGAGATTATCGAAAAAACGAAAAGCCTCCTCGGCGATAAAATCGTCGAGATTGCCAATCCGGCCGTGAGGCGCATCTTCATAAAAGTCGAGCCCCAGAATCTGGTGCCCGTCGTCGGCGGCCTCAAGAAGAACCTCAACTTCACCTATCTGGCGGCCGTGAGCGGCGTGGATTTGGGAGAGTCCTTTGAGATTCTCTATCATTTCGGCCACAACAACGGCAGCCTGACCGTCCGGACCCAGATCCCCCGGGCCAATCCCCACATCGAAAGCATCTGCTCCGTCATCCCCGGAGCGATCCTCTATGAACGGGAACTCCAGGATATGTTCGGCATCGTCGTAGACCATCTCCCCGACCCGAGACCGCTGGTCCTCCCGGACGGTTGGCCGGCCGGCGACTTCCCCTTGCGGAAGGATTGGAAATTCGAGCGTCCCGAAGAGATCATCCCCGGAGGCAAGAAATGAAGTTCACCATCCCCATCGGCCCCCAGCACCCCGCTCTAAAAGAGCCGATCAGCCTGCGGATGACCGTCGAAGGCGAAGTCATCCAGGACGCCGACATCCGCCTCGGCTACAACCACCGCGGCTTGGAGAAACTGGCCGAAGAAAGAACGTGGATCCAGAATATTTACCTGACCGAGCGCATCTGCGGCATCTGTTCCCACTCCCATGCCACCTGCTATGTCCAGGGCGTGGAGAAGCTCATGGAGCTCAACCCGCCCAAGCGCGGCCTGTATATCCGGACGCTCGTCGCGGAGCTCGAGCGCATTCACAGCCATCTGCTCTGGCTGGGCGTGGCGGGCCATGAAGCCGGCTTCGACTCGTTCTTCATGTACACCTGGCGGGATCGCGAAGTCGTGATGGACCTCCTGGAAATGATCTCCGGGAACCGCGTTCACTATGCCATTAATGCTATCGGCGGCGTGCGCCGGGACATCGACGAGATGCAAAGAAAGAAGATCCTGGACGGATTGGAGATCTTAAAGACAAGAACCGAATACTACTTCAAAATCGGCGCCAATGAGCCGACTTTCGTTGGCCGCCTGGCCGGAGTCGGGTATCTGTCCAAGGAAAAAGCCGTCGACCTGTGCGCCGTCGGCCCGATGGCCCGGGCTTCCGACCTGCCCCAGGACGTGCGCAAAGACGATCCCTATGCCGTTTACGATG
The DNA here is from genome assembly GCA_026393905.1 of Candidatus Aminicenantota bacterium. Taxonomy (GTDB): domain Bacteria; phylum Acidobacteriota; class Aminicenantia; order Aminicenantales; family UBA4085; genus JAPKZH01. The sequence continues at coordinate 1,953 of JAPKZH010000305.1, read as the reverse complement.
AGGTCCCCTTTGATGTCTGCACCGCGGACACCTGCGATGTCCTGGGAAGGACTGTGGTCCGGATCAAGGAGCTGTTCGAATCCTACAAAATCTGCGAATTCCTGATGAAAAACCTCCCTCCCGGAGACATCGCCGTCAAGGCTCCGACGCGGGCCAAGCCGAACGAGGTCGTCAGCCGCTACGAAGCGCCCCGGGGAGAGAATACTCATTACATCAAGTCCAACGGAACAAACAAGCCGGAGCGGCTGAAAGTCCGGGCGCCGACCCTGGCCAACTATCCGGCCACGGTGGAGATGCTCAAAAACGGGTTCATCGCCGATATTCCCCTGATTTTTGCCGCCATCGATCCCTGTATCTGCTGCGCCGAGCGGACCGTGAACATCGTCAACGCCCGAACCGGCGAAGAAAAAATCCTGCGCTTCGACGAGCTGAGGGCCCTGGCCGAAGAACGATTTAAAAAAATGCCTCCAAAAAGGAATGCGGTGTGGCCGTTCTGAAGGATCTGCTTTACCTGATCGTCTATCCGGGGATCATTTTTCTCTTCGTCTATTCCACATTCTGCGAATGGTTTGACCGGAAAGTCTATGCCCGCCTGCAGAACCGAATGGGCCCGACGCACACCGGCCGTTGGGGCATCCTTCAGCCGGTGGCCGATTTCTTCAAGCTCATGGCCAAGGAAGACATCGTCCCCGATAAAGCCGACAAGACACTGTTCAACCTCCTTCCCATCTTCGGCCTGGCCATCGTAGCCACGGCCGGACTCCTTCTCCCCCTTTGGCACTATAATCCGGCGAAAGCGGGGTTCAATTCATTCACCGGAGACGTTATCGTCGTTCTCTATCTCCTCAGCCTGCCGACCTTGATCTTCTTCCTGGCCGGCTGGTCGTCGACGAATCTCTTTTCGACGATCGGCGGCACGCGCGTGCTGACCATGCTCTTCGGTTATGAAGTTCCCCTCTTCATGGCCGTCCTCAGCCCGGCCATCCTGGCCAATTCCTGGCGGCTCGTCGAGATCGCCGCGTTCTACCAGAAAAAGCCGTTGCTCATCCTGCCCAACCTGCTGGGGTTGGTCATCGCCATCATCTGCGTCCAGGCCAAGCTGGAGCGGACGCCGTTCGATATTCCCCATGCCGAAACGGAGATCGTCGGCGGGACCTTCACCGAATATTCGGGCAAGAAGCTGGCCTTCTTCCGGCTGATGACCGATATCGAAATGGTCGTCTCGAGCGGGCTTGTCGCCGCGGTCTTCCTGGGAGGATTTCCCGGCGGGCTGTGGCTCGGCCTGCTGAATTTTGTCGTCAAGACGCTTATCGTGATCTTCTTTCTGTCGCTCATCCGAGCCCTGACGTCGAGGATCAGGGTCGATCAGGTCGTCTCTTTCGCCTGGAAATATCTGGCTCCGCTGGCCGTCCTCCAGCTTCTCATCGTCATCTTAATCAAGGGATTGCTGTTATGAAATTAGCGGTTTTTCTTCCGGAACTTCTTCGGAGTCTCTTCAAGAAGCCGAACACGGTGGATTATCCGTTCAAAAAACTTGAAGTTCCCAAGGATTTCCGCGGAACCCCCTTTCTCCATCCGGATATCTGCATCGCCTGCCGGGCCTGCGAGCGCGACTGTCCGGCCGAGGCGATCGAGATCACTTCGGTGAGCGACGCCGAGAAGAAATTCAAGATGGTCATCCACAATGACCGCTGTATCCACTGCGCCCAATGCGTGGACTCCTGCCCGGTCGCGCCCGTGAAGGCCATGGAGATGGACCACCTGTTCGAAACCGCTGACTTCGACCGCCATGACCTCAAGAAGGATTGGGTGTTCGTCAGGGCCGTCCTCAAGAAAGAGCCCAAGCCCGCGCCGCCGAATCCCGAAGCCTCTCCGAAAACCGAACCCGTCCAATAAAAATACGGGGACAGGTACTTCCGAGCTTTTTTTCCAACTCATTGTTTAACAACGAAC
>JAPKZH010000618.1 GCA_026393905.1 Candidatus Aminicenantota bacterium | reverse complement strand
CTCTCCAACGCCCGGGACCTGCTTCCAAAATTTCCCCTCCAAATCGAAGTCAAATCCCTGTTGACCGATTTTCGGGACATGACTGAAATTCCCTATTCCGCGAAGCTGGACGGGCAAATCGTCCTCGAGAACAGGCCGAGCCCTGCGGTCTTCTTTGAACGCTCAAAGAGGAAGGCTTCGTTCCGAGGCCCCCTGCGGTACCTCGAAAGCCGGGCCTCGGACTTGCGCTACAGCCTTTGGGGCAATCAGGGTTTCCTTTACAGGTTCATCCTTTATCTCCTGGAAGAAAGGCATCATATCTTCAGCCTGCACGCCTGTGCCCTGTATGATGAAAAGAGAAATCTCTTGTACATCGCCGCCGGCGGGGCCGGAAGCGGCAAGACCGTCTATCTCCTCAGCGGAATCGCCAAGGGTCTCAAGCTTTTTTCGACGGAAACGGTCGCCTATACATGCCGAGGGAAAAAAATCACCTGGTTCAAAGGCTCGCTCATCGATAATGTCCGGCTCGGGACGCTCGTTCATGACTTCCCTCAATTCTTGCCGCGACTCGATCGGCCGTTGAGCCCAGGCCATGACTGGCAGAAAAAGATCGCCCTGGATCTTTCCTCTCATCAATGTTCACAGGACACCCTCATCCAGCCCGATGTCGTCATCCTCTTTCCCAGGATCGAGGAAGGACGAAAAGGCTTTCTCTCCACTCCATTCGAAGACAAACGGCCGGCGGCCAAGGCCGTCTTCGACAACCTCTCCCAGAAAATCGCCGAGACGACCATCCTTTATGACCGTCTCACGGTTTGCGGGCTGGACAATGCGGGATTGGCTGAAGCCCGCTTGAGATCCGCCTGCCAACTTGTGGAAAACGGGTCGGTCGTGAAGATGGCCTCCGTGCTCTCCGGCCCGGCGGATTGCTGGGGACATCTTCTGGAGAGCTCATGAAGGAGAAGCCGATGCCTCAAAAAGCTTGGGCGAGTGTTATCCGTATGCCCGTGCCCGGCCGAAGCCGAAAGCCAAGGACATCGGGTCTGACCATGGTCATCGATAAGGGGATTGGCCTTCGTCTCACCGCCGACATTGTTGAAATCGCCGCCGCCGATATCGATGTGATCAAGCTGACTTTCGGTACCTCCGCTTTTTACGACCGGGATCTGCTCAAGAAAAAAAACGAGCTCCTCACCGCCTCGGGGATCGAGGTCATGCCGGGCGGCACGTTCCTCGAGGTCGCGGTCTGGCAAGGGGTTGTCCGGGAATATCTGAAGCGGGCCAAGGCGCTCGGCTTTTCCGCCATCGAGGTCTCGGACGGGACAATTGCCATCGACCGGCCGCGGCGCAAGGACTTGATCAAAAAATCCCTGGACATGGGTTTTAAGGTCATTACCGAGGTCGGCAAAAAGGACCCCAGAGAGGTCCTGCCGGTCGCCCTCATCCATCAACTCATCGGCGAGGACATGGAGACCGGTGCCTTTAAAGTCATCATCGAAGCCCGGGAAGCCGGGAAAGGCGTCGGTATTTTCGACCAGGAAGGACGGACGAGAAAAGATGAGGTGGAGAATATCATCGCCGGCGCAAGAGACGTCAATGACCTGATCTGGGAAGCCCCCCTCAAGAACCAGCAGCAGGACCTGATCCTCCGCTTTGGGCCGAATGTCAACCTCGGGAATATTCCCCACGAGGACATCCTGGCCCTGGAAGCGCTGAGACAGGGCGTGCGCGGGGATACTCTTAAAAAAGCCTATCTGGACAGCCTGAAATAAATCCGGCTAATCCAGCTCTTCCAGGAGCTGGATCAAGACGCTGTGGTCACCTTCGGGAAGGATGAACTTGTAAGACCGTCCTTTGAACAGGGGCTTGAGCTGGTTGTCCACGAGCAGCTGGTATTTCCCTTTTTTTAAGAAGCGGATCTCGACTTTCCTTTTTTCCGGGCTCTTGATTTCAAAGGACACTTCGTTTTCCGAATAGAGGAAATGGCGGACGACAGCCCCGCCGTCGACGGCGAAGATTTCCTTCCCTTCCTCGCGGAGAAGGACCTCGTTCGTGTCCACTTCCACGTCATAAGTCCGGCCCTGGATGGCGATCCGGGAGAGCGTCCCGTCGTCCTCCGGATTGATCATGCCGAAGCGGAATCCTTCCCAAGGCGTGAAATCGATATATTCTTCCAGCCCGATAAGGGCGAACAAGGGGCCCCAGCTCTGATAGCGCTCGCCGCCGGCTTCGCCCGTCCGGGAATCGAAATTTTCCGGGCACAACTGAAAATTTTCCCAGCTCTTCAAGAAGAGGGCGCTGCTCTTCTTGGCGAATTCAGAGGCCACGACATCAAACCCGTACGCCTTCAACCCCTGATAGACAAGATAGTTGGTCGGCGGCCAAATCGCTCCCCTCCAGGACTGCTGATCCTTGAAGGCCGGATCATCGCGCGAAATGGAGGGGATCATCCAATCTCCCATAAATTCTTTGGGATTGAGCAGATGTTTGTTGACCATGAGCCGGGCCCTTTGGTCATCCGGGATCCGGGCGAGCAGCGGATAGAAATTCGAGGCCGCCTTGCGCGTCGAGAACCGGCCGTCCCAATAGCGGTCGAAATAAAAACCCTCGCGCTGGTTCCAAAGGCGCGTGTTGATCAGCTCTTTCATCTTCTCGTATTCGTCAAGGTAGCTTTGGTATTCTTCGTGATTGTTCAAAATGCTCGCGATTTGGGAAAGGCACCAAGCGTCCATCGCGTACAGGCAGTTAAGGTCCAGGCAGTTCATGGCCAGCGTGCCGGTCTCGTTGTTAAAGGGGGCATCGTCCCAGTTCGGAAGGTCCTCCTGGCCAGATTCCCATTTCGCCCGTTGATCTCCTTTGACGTTTTCTTCTTGGGGCGGGAGCTTGTCGGGAAGGAGTTCTCGATCCGATCCCCATTCCAAGAGCCCGTCTCCGTTGCCGTCGCGGCGCGCCTGTCCGTTGGCTTTTTTCGCTTTCCAGAAAGAATGCCATTTTCGGAGACTGGGATAGGCGGATTCCAAGAGCTCCATATCTCCAAGTTTCTGGAAGAGTTTCAAAACGACATACGCGCCGACGGGCGGCTGGGAGCGGTCGGGGGTCCCGCCAAAGCGACTCCTCCAATGGGGGATATTCCCGTTGGGATACTGGGTTTCGAGCACCGCCTTGATTCCATCGAGAGCGAATTTCGGGCTTTCTACGGCCAGCCCGAGGGTATTAAAAAAGGAATTCCATTCGAAGATCTGCCAATGGTCCGGCGAGCCGTCCGGCCGGGCAAAAATCGACGGTCGTTCCCGCCCCGCGGGGGTGTACAGCCGGTGGCTTCCGGGCTGATAAAGAACCGACCAGAACACGTTGTTCGAGATAGCCTCTGGAATACCTTCATAGAGGCCTTTGACTTTCACTCGCTTGACCAAATACCGATCCCTCTCTTCTTCGATGAAGGAATCGATGGTCTTTTGGTTCTTATACCGGAAGATATGCTTTATCAAGAGATCCGGGTCCTCGCCGACGCCGGCCACAAAATAAAGGACGCGCTCCTCAGCTTGAGAAAAAGAAAGCGTTATCTCCTCCCCTTCTGATTCGGATACCAGCTCCCCTTTTCGATTCGTCCAGAGCATGGAGTGGATCGTCTTGGAAGCGCGGGATTCGCCCTGAACCTGGCCGTCCGGGAGCAGACGGTAGCGGCCCTTGAAATCCCACGGGAAGTATTGGACCAGCTGGATGTTGATATACTTCGGGCCTCGGATCCGTCCGATCACGGTCCGCTCATCCCGGCGCGACCACTCGAGCACGAGCGTGTCGGATTTGGGGGCCGGCTTGATCAGGATCGGCGTGTCCTGCTTTTGATGGAAGGGCAGGCTTAGGTCGAAATGGACCCGGGCGTACAATCCGTCAGGTGAGTTCGGGCCGACTTCCGAGACGAGGTAATAAAGGTCGTCCCCGTCCGCGATCTCACCATTCTTTTCGATTTTGAAGCGGAAGGCAAAGGCGCTGTCTTTGCTCGGCGCCAGGACGAGCCCGCACCAGCCCATCCTGTCCAAGGCTCCAATATAGGAATCTTTCCAAGGATAGTCGATTTGCGAGCGAAGAGGCCGCGATGATGAGCAGACCAGCAGAAACAGGCCGAGACAAAGCACTTTTTGAAAGGCACGCCAAAACATTTCGAGCGATTCACTCTCCATCAAGTAATGTAAAGCAAATTCCGTCCAAAATCAACGGACATCTCTTGCCGGAATAAAGACAAAACGGAAATCGCGGGCCTCCCCGACCGATCCGGGACAGGAAAACGGAGATATGTTTGAGATTCGAGGCTCGGGCGGAGCCAATCAACCGCTCCTCAAAAGTGCAGACGGCTGATATATTGATGATACGTCCAGGCGCTCAATTGATCCTGGAAAACCCTGACTCGGTCCTGGCCCGGCGGCGTTTTTCTCCAATCGGATAGAACGGCCTCGGCGGCTTGGAAAATGAGGGCTTCCAGTCGTTCCACAAACGGCAAGATGCCTCGGCCTTTCTCATTGACGAGCTTGAAGCTATCAAGATATCTATCGCTGGTGGAGTCTGTATAGCATTCTCCTTCGATATATTTTACGGCATCCCGGAGAAGAGACGTGGCGGCTCCCCCCAGGACATAGGGGACAGACTGCGCCCTTGCCCAAAGAGGCAGGGCTACGCCGCAGACCGGCTCGCCCAGGATGCACCACATGGTCGAAAGGCGCGGGTCCTCTCCCAACAAAACGCCTTGAATAACGGTGCCGCTTGCCGTCAGGTAGCGGTTGATGGAATTGTTGGTGTAAAGATAGCCGCGGGGATGGCCGTTCTGGCTGCCTTCGAAAGGGAGGGGATACGGATTGACCGATTCGTTAACAAGGTCCCGGGCGCACGTCCTGAGGACAAAGCGGTAATCGATGTCGTTCCCGCTCGCTGCAGATTGGAGAAGCTCGTGGGCACGATTGAAGCGGACGAATCCTCCGCCCTCCTCGGGCTTTACGCCGGTCAGGGCAAAATTCGTCCGGACGATAAAGCCCTGGGGGGCGGACACGGCATCAAACCTCGTGAAGCTGGAATTCCCCGTTTCCAATATCGCGCAACCGCCTTGGGCGTCCATGACGCCGAAATTGGCCTGGGTCTTTCGGCCGAGACCATTTGTCACCAGCAACAGATTTTCAAATTCGGCCACCGTCGCGCATTCTTCCAAGGCGCGTTTCATGAATATCCCATTTTCAGAACCGGCCGTTCCCTCCAGGTCTAAAGAGGCCGCGTTGATAATCGCAAAACCTTCCGAGTTCATTCCAGCGTAAACGCTATCCGCATCCCCAGTTTCAATGATCCCCACAAAAGAATATTTTTTTCCCGCGAAAAATCGGACCAGATTATCTTGGATCGCGACGTCCCGGTTTTTCCAGAGCAGAGGGCGTCCGTCTTTGGTGTATTTTCCGCTGATCGCGGCGATGGTGCAGGGATGAACAAGCGGCGCCAGGGCGAGAACGCCTAACAAGCCAACAACCCGGCCAATCCGGACGGGACGCTTCATGCTTGAGACCATAAAGATTTTCCTTCCAGCTCGGAACCGCCGCCTTTGTAAAGTATACCAATCCTGAGAGGCGTGTCAATCAACTCGCTTTAAATATCTGGGCTCTTGAAGCGTCAAAGGCCGGACCGATGAAATTTGATTTTTCCCATCCCCTCCTCTATCCTTAGGGCATGGCCAAATCGCCGGTCAGCATCGTCCGCCTCGACAACTACCGTCCCGACGATGTCGCTGCAGCCCTGGGCAAATGCCTGGATCTCCTTGGCGGACTCGCGTCGATCATCCGCCCCCGAAGCAGAGTCTTTGTCAAGATCAACCACCTCTCTCCGGCCACGCCGCCGGAACGGGGTATCATCACCCATCCGGTTTTGGCCGGAGAGGTGTTGAGGCTCCTCAAAAAAATGGATTGCCAGGTCACGGTTGGTGACGACATCCAATCGAGCCCGGCCGACGGTTTCGCCATCTCCGGCTATAGCGATATCTGCCGAGCGGTCGGCGTCCGTTTAGTGAATCTGAAAGAGGCGGGATTTCGAAAGGTCGCCCTCGAGGGCTCCCGGCTGAAGGAGGTCTATATCTCTCCCCTGTGCCTCGAAGCGGATTTCATCATCGACCTGGCCAAGCTCAAGACGCATTCCTTAACCGTCTTCACGGGCGCTGTTAAAAATATGTTCGGGGTGATCCCTCATGGTCTTCGCATGAGATGCCACCGGCGGTTCGGTCAAAGCGACCAATTCAGTGAAATGCTTGTCGATATCTATTCCTGTGTCCGGCCCCATTTGACAATCATGGACGGGGTCGTAGCCATGGAAGGCGAAGGACCGGCTGCCGGCCGTTGTCGGACAACCGGAATTATCATCGCCGGCCGGGACGGCATTGCCGTGGACGCTGTTGCCTCGAACGTCATCGGTTTCAACCCGCTGAATATTTTCACGACTTCGGACGCCCATGAGAGAGGATTAGGCCAAGGCGAGCTTTCTCAAATCGAGATCCGTGGCCAGGCCCTGGCCAGCGTTCGGGTCAAGGATTTTAAACACTCGGCCGTCGCCCTGGGCCTTTTGCGACGGAAAATCCCCTCCCGTCTGTTCAGCACCATCTATGATTATCTCGCTCTCATCCCGGAGGTGATCGGCGGTCGATGCACAGGCTGCCTGGAATGCGTCGGCATTTGCCCGGCCGGCGCCGCCAAAAAGCGGGACGGCAAAGCTTGGCTGGACCAAACCGTCTGCATCCACTGCATGTGCTGTCACGAGGTCTGTCGTTTCGAGGCCATCCGTGTCCGGAAGAGATTCCCAGGCAGAGTCATTCACCGGCTCGAAGCGTTGTGGAAGGTTGTCCGATCGGGACGGTTCGGCTAAAAATAGAAACGCAGGCCGAACTTCAGAAAAACGACATGGATGTTCACCCAGATCTTTTCCTTGGAGACTCCCCTATTCATGTCGGAAATGATGGTCTCCCCGGAGGCGTTCCTGATGAGGTAGGCCGCTTCACTCGAAAAACTCCAGGTTTCAGAGAAGGCGATCCGCGCGCCCAGGCCAAAATAAAACGCCGGGCCTTCATCGACCCGCTGGTCGATCTTGACCTCGGGAATCGAAACATAGTTCCCGATCCGAAACCGGCTGAACAAATAGCCTCCCCCGACGAAGCCGTAGGGAAAAAAGAACGTGTTGCGGTGAAAGTCGAACTGAAGGGACAGAAGGACGGGGGACAGAGTCAAGGTGCCGTTGTAAAGCTTCGTCCTAAATTCCTTGGATTCGCTCTTCCAATAGATATATTCCAGGCTCAGAGAAAACCTTTTTCCCAAAGGGTAGGAGAATCCGAAGCCCGTCTCCACGCCGGGCTGGAGGTTATTCTCTTCATGAAAAGCGCCGCCGCCCTGGGCGAATAGGCTCGGCCTCCGGGATTGTCCGAAAGCCGCTCTGCCCAGAAGACCGAAGGCCAAAATAAGGACGAATATCCTCCTCCTTCTGGCCATGGTGGCATAAGTATCCTCGAATACGACGCCTCTGTCAACGAGAAAATAGGTGAATTTCCTCGTAACATGTGATAGATTAAAAATTCCCGAAAGGAGGAGGGATGGATTATAACTATTATTTCAAGTCTCGCCAAGGAGAGATGATCAGCCTCCTGAAAGAACTCGTCCAGAGAGAATCCCCGACCTCGGACAAAAAAGCCGTCGATGCCTGCTCGGCCTTCCTCATGGAAAAATTCAAAAAGATCGGGGCCAAGATCACCCGTTTTCCCCAGAAGAAAGTCGGGGATCTTCATCTTGTCGAATTCCCGGCCAAGCCGGATAAGCGAAGAGAAGATCAACTCCTCGTCCTGACGCATATCGACACGGTCTGGCCGGTCGGAAAGATCCAGCGGATGCCCTTTTACGTAGCCGGCGACAAGGCTTTCGGACCCGGCGCCCTCGATATGAAAGCCGGCCTGGTCCTGGTCTTTTATGCCCTGAAGACGATGAACGATCTGAATATCAAACCGATAAAGAATATCGTCGTCTTTATCAACGCCGCCGAGGAGACCGGATGCGAAGCGTCCCATCAGATAATCCGGACGCAGGCCAAGAGGTCCTCGCTCGTCCTTTGCCTGGAACCTTCCCTGCCCGGCGGGGCCCTCAAAGTCCAGCGAAAAGGCCGTCAGGTCATCCGTCTGGAAATCCAGGGAAAAGCGGCCCACGGCGGCTCACCGGAAAAGGGCATCAGCGCCATCGATGAACTCGTCGCCCAGCTGCGCCTGATCAACCGCCTGAGAAGCAAGGATATTTCGGTCAATGTCGGACTCGTCGGCGGCGGTGAAAAGGCCAACGTCGTGCCGGACCGCGCCTGGGCCGTCTTGGACATCCGCTTCTGGGACTCTGTCCAAAGGGAAAAGGTTCTTCGCTTCTTCAAAAACCTTACGCCCACTTTAAAGGGGGCGCGGGTCAAGTTTGCCACGGAGAGCTTCACCCCCCCCATGGAAAAAACCAAGGCGTCGGCGAAGCTCCTCCTCGATGTCAGAAATATAGCTTCCGGGTTGGGCCTAACCCTGGAGACGGGAAGAACGGGGGGAGGCTCGGATGCCTCGATCGCCTCGGGGCTGGGGATCGCCACTCTCGACGGGTTGGGCCCGGACGGAGACGGGATCCACGCCGAAAACGAGTACGTCCTGTTGTCCTCCCTCGTCCGGAGGGCGGCTCTGCTTACAGAACTCCTGCGCCAGCTCTGATTGACTCGGGAAAAAAATTCTGCTAAGTTATTTTCTAGGGCTAAGAAAAGCTAGAGGCTTTCCAGAAAAAGAGAGATTCTTTTTCTTAGAAAAAGAGGAATTCTGTGATTAAAAAATACTATCTTCTCTCTCCCGGCCCGACTCCGGTGCCCGAGGCTGTCCTGGCCGCGGCCGCCGAGCCCATCATCCATCATCGGACGCCGGAATTCTCCAGGATTTTCATGGAGACCACGGAGGGAATCAAGTATGTCTTCGGGACGAAAGAGGATGCCTTTATCCTGACATCGTCGGGCACAGGCGGCATGGAAGCCGCGATCGTCAACACGCTCAGCCCCGGCGATAAAGTCATCGCCATCAACGGCGGGAAGTTCGGCGAACGCTGGGGAAACATCTGCAAAGCCTATGGGCTGAGCTGCAAAGAGATCGTCCTCGAATGGGGACGGGATTTCACCAAAGACGAGCTGGAGGCCGAGATCAAGGCCGATTCCGGCGTCAAGGCCGTGTTTGCGACGCTGTCCGAAACGTCCACCGGCGCTGTCTATGATGTCCGGGGCTTTGGCGAGGTCGTTTCCAAGACAGACGCCATCCTGGTCGTCGATGGGATTTCAGGCGTGGGCGCGACAGCTTGCCCAATGGACGAATGGAACATCGACGTCCTGGTCTCGGGCTCCCAGAAATCGTTCATGATTCCGCCGGGTCTCGCCTATATCGCCTTCAGCCCCAAAGCCTGGAAGCGCGTCGAGACGTCCAGGCTCCCCAAATTCTATTTTGACGCCGTCAAGGCCAAGAAGAACTTAGAAAAGCGGACCACGCCGTGGACGCCCGCCATCTCGCTCGTCATCCAGCAGAAAAAATCCCTGGACATCATCAAAGAGATGGGCTTGGAGAAATTGTACGCCCACCACCGCATCCTCGCTGAATCCACCCGGGCCGGCATCGGGGCCCTCAACCTGGAAATCCTGGCTCAAAAACCCGGCAACATTCTGACGGCCGTCAAGACGCCGCCGGCACTCGACGGGGTGAAGCTGGTCAAGGTCATGCAGGACAAATATCGGGCCTATATCGCCGGCGCCCAGGACCCCAACAAAGGCAAATTTTTCCGGATCGCCCACCTCGGCTATATGGGCGCATTCGACGTCATCACCGCCCTGAGCGCCTTAGAACTCGCTCTGGCCGACATGGGTTATCATTTCGAAATGGGCGGCTCGATCAAGGCTGCCGAAAATATCATCAAGGAGAATTGGACATGAAAAAGATCCTCGTCGCCGATTCTTTGGACAAAGAAGCTTTGGAGCAATTGAAGGCCATCCCCGGCTTCGACGTCACGGTCAAAACTGGCATGGATGAGCCGACCCTGGTCACGACGATTCCCGGCTTTAACGCCGTCGTCGTCCGGAGCGCGACAAAGGTCACCAAGAAAGTGATCGACGCCTCGACCAACCTGGAGATGATCGTCCGGGCCGGTATCGGGCTCGACAATGTCGACGCGGCGGCCGCCAAGGAGAAGGGTATCAAAGTCGCCAACACTCCGGCTGCGACGACTATTTCCGTGGCCGAGATCACCTTCGGCCTGATGCTCAGCTCCGTCCGCCAGCTGGGGCGGGCCAACGTGTCCATGAAACAGCACAAGTGGGAGAAAAAGGTCTTGTCCGGGACCGAACTCTACGGAAAGACGCTGGGCATCATCGGCGCCGGCCGGATCGGCCTGGCGGTCGCCGAGCGGGCTCTGGCCTTCGGGATGAACGTCCTCGCTTATGACGTCATCAAGATCGAGACCAAGCTCCCCGTGAAACAGGTTTCCCTGGACGATCTCTTCGCCCAGGCTGATCTGATCACCCTCCATATTCCAAAGCAGCCCAAATACATCATCGGCCGCGATGAGATTCCCAAGCTGAAGAACGGGGTCATCATCATCAACGCGGCCCGCGGCGGCGTCGTCGATGAAAAAGCGCTCCTGGAAGCCCTGAATACGGGCAAAATCCGGGCGGCGGCCTTCGACGTCTTCGAAAAAGAGCCTCCGGATGACTTCTCGTTCATCGACCATCCCAACGTCATGGCCTCCCCTCATATCGGAGCGGCGGCGGAAGAAGGGCAAAAGAGGGCCGGGCTGGAAGTCGTGAAGATCCTCAAGGAAAAGCTGGCCTAGCCCGGGTTTTTTTTCATTCTCTTCATTTCATCTCAAAATCGAAGGGGCGGCTTTATCCAAGAAATGATAGTTTTTTCGGCTATTTTTATATAAAATATAGGTTCTGTATGATATAGGTTTGGAGAAAGCGAGCCCGAAGGATGGTCTACCTCGATAACAACGCCACGACGCCCGTCGATCCCGCCGTCGCGGACAAAATGGCCTGGTTTCTCAAAGCCCATTTCGGCAATCCCTCCTCCCTTTATCCGATCGGCCGCCAGGCGAAGGAATTGATCAACGAGGCCCGCGAACATATCGCCAAGGCCCTCGGCGTCGCCAGGGCCGAGATCTATTTTACGGGCTCGGGCACGGAAGCCGATAATCAGGCCATCCTGGGAGCGCTCGACGCCCAGCCCGACAAGAAAGAATTTGTCACCTCGACCATCGAGCATCCCGCCGTGCAGGAAACGGCCGTCTACCTAGAAAAAAAAGGATATCAAGTGACCTATGTTCCCGTGGACAGTCGCGGCGTCGTCGACCTCGATTTTCTCCGGGACGCCGTCACTCCCCAAACCGCCTTGATCTCGATCATGCATGCCAACAACGAGCTGGGAACGATCGAGCCCATCGAGGAGGTCGTCCGGATCGCCAAAGGTCAAGGCGCCCTCGTCCACACCGACGCCGTCCAGACGTTCGGCAAAATCGACTTTAAAGTGGACAAGCTCGGAGTCGACCTCCTGTCGATATCCGCGCATAAAATCTACGGGCCCAAGGGCGTCGGCGCCCTTTACATCCGCAAGGGAACCCCCATGGCTCCGTTTATCCACGGCGGGCATCAGGAGCGCAAGCTGCGGGCCGGCACGGAGAACACCACCGGCATCGTCGGTTTCGGAGAAGCGGTCCGCATCCTCGGCGAGAAGTTCCCTCAAGACAGGGAGCGGATCGAAAGACTCGCCAACCGTCTCAGGACAGGCATCGAAGAAAAAATCCCTAAGATCAAGCTCAACGGCCACCCGGAAAACAGGATCAAGAGCACCCTGAGCTATTCCTTCTTGGGGCTGGAGGCGGAAGCGGTTCTTCTGGCCTTGGCCACCAAAGAGATCTACGTCTCCACCGGCTCGGCCTGCAGCGAAGATGCCGAGGAAGTCTCCCATGTTCTGCTTTCGATCGGCCTGCGGCCGGAAATCGCCCGCTCGACAATCCGCATGTCGCTGGGCCGCTTCAATTCCGATGAAGATATCGATATCGCGCTCCGTGAACTTCCGGATATCATCGAAAAACTAAGAAAAATTTCCGCCTTCCACCCGGAGGACATCTAAGGAGCTGACCATGGCCCAAGCAACAATTCTGGACCTCATCCGCCAGCGGACCGTCCTTCTCGACGGAGGCCTGGGCACGGAGCTGATGAAGCGCGGGCTTCCCCAGGGCATGTGCCCCGAGCTTTGGAATGTCAAGAATCCCGATGCCGTGCAAGATGTTTACCGCAGCTATTTTGAAGCCGGGTCGGACGCCATCGTGACCAATTCGTTCGGCGGCAGCAAGATCAAGCTGGCGGCCTACGGGCTCGTCGATCAATGCCATGAGCTGAATTTCGCGGCGGCCAAGCTGGCGCAAGACGTCAAGCCGAAGGGCCGTTTTATCGGCGGGAGCCTTGGACCCACCGGCAAATTTCTGCAGCCCCAGGGCGAATTCACCGAGGCCGATTTCGAGCAGGTCTTTGCCGTTCAGGCCAAAGCCCTTATCATGGGAAAAGTCGACTTCCTTCTGATCGAGACGATGTTCGACCTCAGAGAGGCCCTGTCCGCGCTCAGAGGCGCCAGACAAGCCGCCTCGTCGATGCCGGTCTTCGTGACCATGACATTCGACCGCAAGCCCCGAGGATTCTTCACTCTCATGGGCGACAGCGTCGTCGCGTGCATCGACGCCTTCGAAGAAAACAAGGTCCCGGTCATCGGCACCAATTGTACTCTCACCAGCCAGGACATGGCCGATCTCATCAAGGAGATGCGGTCGCGGACATCCCTGCCCTTGATCGCCCAGCCGAATGCCGGGCAACCCGGGTTGTCTGACTCCCATGAGCTTATCTATTCCCAGGGGATCGAAGAGTATATCGGCCATATCCCGCGCCTCATCGAAAACGGCGCCAACCTGATCGGCGGCTGCTGCGGGACAACACCGGAATACATCTGGCGGATGGCCGATATTGTCAAAACCGTAAAAAAATAAGCCGTTGATGGCGATCAAACGAAGGTCCATCCAACATGATCATCGTCGGTGAACGCCTGAATTCCAGCCGCAAGGGCGTCTTCGAAGCCCTCCAGGAAAAGGATGAGTATTTCCTTCTCGACCAGGCACTCAAACAGGAACAGGCCGGGGCCCATTACATCGATATCAACTCGGCGGCCCTGGTCGATAGAGAAATCGAGATCCTCCGATGGGCGATTCCCCTCCTCCAGGACCAGCTGAAGGTCCCTTTATCCATCGACACCCCTAATCCGGAAGCTATGGAGCAGGCGCTCCGCATCTACAAAAAAGGCCGGCCTCTTCTGAATTCTCTGACCGGAGAAACAAAGAATATCCATAACCTGTCCCCTTTGATCAGGGAATTCAAGCCCAAGGTCATCGTTCTCTGCCTGGACGATCATGGATTTCCGGAGACCCCGGACGACGCCGTCTCCGTCGCATCGCGCATGGCCGACCTCCTTCAAAACGAAGGCCTGACGACCGACGATTTTTTTATCGACCCGCTTGTCCGTCCGGCGGGCGTCAGCTGGGAAGCCATCCCCCTCTTCCTCAAATCGATCGAGGCCATCAAAAAAACTTTGCCTCAACTGAAAACCATCGCCGGTATCAGCAATGTCGGTTTCGGGCTTCCCCAGCGCCGGCTCCTGAACAGGACTCTCCTCACGCTTGCCCTCGAGCAGGGACTGGATGCGGCCATCATGGATCCGCTGGACCTGGATCTGCAGTCGGAATTATTCGCGGCCGAGGCGTTGCTGGGCAAAGATCCGTCGCTTAAGAATTATCTCAAATTCATCCGCAGCCAATCGCCGTCACGGTCTTCTTGACCCCTGCCTGAGCTGGTCCAGGTAGGTTTTTCTCACGCCCTGAAAATACGTTTGATACGCCTCTTTGAGGAAGTCCGGGTAGGTCCAGTCGAGCCGTCGGATTCCAGTTTTTGTGAAGAGAAATTCCAGGTGGGCATAGATGCCCTGGGCCAGCGGAACGCGATGAGAAAAATCCTTGGCCGTCGCCATAATCAAGGCGGCCTGCGTAATGTAGCCGGGATCCAGGTTGACGATACGGATATCAGCTCTAAATTCCCGGCGGATATCCTCTTCCAGGGCGTTGCTGCGGACCTTGATCTCGCTCAATCGTTCCGGCGGGATGAGATCGAGGAAGCTGAGGAATGTCCTTTTTAGGTTCTTCCCCATCTGCGAGTCGTAATAATCGGTAAGGTCGAAATCAAAATGCCGGCTGCGGCTGTCCGCAGGACCATACAGATCGATGAGTCGATCCTCGGCTTTTTGAAGATGCTCCTCCTTGGAGAAAATGACACCGCAGATGAGCTTGACCGGATGAAAACCCTTGATCTCCGTCATCCTCCTAAAATTAAAGCATCTTCCAAAAAAATGCAATGCCCGGTCAGTATCTCCGAATATGTGATTTCCTCTCGGTGCCGGAATCGCCCCCCCGCCCCTGGGTAACCGGTCCCGTCGGATACTCTTGGAGGGAAACCCTTATTCAGGGTTTCCCTCCAACGATCGCTTCGCTCTCTGCCTCCTTTCCAAGGAGCATTTGGCGATGAATTCATGGGAGGATGCTCCTTGGAGGGGTGGCAGGGCCGGCGGGTATTCCCGCCGCCCGTTGGAGGGGGAACCTGCAAAAGGGTCCTCCTCCAAGAGTGTCCGGGGCCCCCCTCCGCTAGGGGGGCCTCAGGGGCAACTCCAACTCCTCTTTGAAATCACACAAACGGAAGTGCCTACGCCGGGCCGTGAAAATTGCACATTCCTGAGAATTTGCGTATAATTTCCGAGACGCCTTCATAATTCTGGTTTGATCTTTTCGCGAGACCCGAAAGGGCGCACGAATATATCAAGATCGATTTTCCATTCAAGAAGACCGCAACAGGAGAGGAGATCGAAATGGCAAACATCCCAGGCAAAAAAGGGGTCATCGGTATTCTCACCGGGGGCGGCGATGTGCCGGGACTGAACCCGGCCATCCGCGCCGTCACCCTCCGGGCCATAAAAGAGGGATACGGAGTCATCGGCATCCGCCGCGGCTGGGCCGGCCTCGTCGATATCGTCAGAGATCAACAGGCTTCCAATGCCGACCATTTCCAAGTCTTGACCGAAGAGATCGTCAACAGGATCGGCCGGACAGGCGGCACGTTTCTTCACACCTCCCGGACCCGCCCCAGTTCCGTCCCCGATGTCAACGTGCCGGCGCACCTACGCGATAAATACAAACAAAAGGCCAACGACCTGACCGAGGAAGTCTTGAAAAACATGGAATTTTTGGGCATCGACTATCTCGTCCCCATCGGCGGCGACGACACGCTGAGCTATGCCTTCCATCTCCACACCAAGGGCGTCAAGGTCATCGGCATCCCCAAGACTATGGACAACGACGTTCCGGGCACAGACTACTGTATAGGATTCAGCACCTGCCTGACGCGGACCATCAGCCTGACCCATTCCCTCCGGACAACCGCCGGCTCGCACGAGCGTTTTCTGGTCATCGAGGTCTTTGGACGGTACTCCGGGTTTACCGCCCTTCTCCCCACGATGGCGGGAGCCGCCAACCGCTGCGTCATTCCCGAGCATACGTTCAACATGGAACACCTGTGTCAGCTGCTGACCGAGGACCGCTCGACCAATCCGAGCCTGTACGCCGTCGCCATCGTCTCCGAGGGCGCCATGTTCGAGGGGGGAGAAATGGTCTTTGCCAGCGAGGAAAAAGACATGTTTGGGCATAAAAAGCTGGGAGGCATCGGAGACGTGATTTCCAGTCGGCTCAAAGACATCTCACCGAAGTTCAATAACGGCCGGCGGATCAACGTCATCAGCCAGAGGCTGGGCTATATGGTCCGCTGCGGAGACCCGGATGCCATGGACTCCATCGTGCCCTTGGCCTACGGCAGCATCGCTCTCGACCTCATCATCGATAAAAAATTCGGCCGCATGGTCTGCCTCCACAACGGTGAATACGATAACGTTCCCATCGATATCATCACCAGCCGGAAAAAAGTGGTTGATGTGGATAAATACTACGACCGCGACCGGCTGCGCCCGCTCTACAAGAGCTTCAGCCACACGCCGGCCTTCATCATCACCAGCGATTGAGCCGTCGCCCGCGCGGTCGAAACGGACCCGCTGAGCTTAGGAGAGGAGAACGAAGATGGCAAGCTTAATTTCTATGTGTGGGCTTGATTGCAGCGGCTGCGGTGCCTACACGGCCACTCAGTCCAACGACGACGAACAGAGAAAAAAGATCGCCGAAGAATGGACAAAAGCGTATCATGCGGACCTCAAGCCCGGGGACATCAACTGCGACGGCTGCACCTCGGGAAGCGACAGGATTTTTCAATACACGCGAGTCTGCGAGATCCGGGCCTGCGGAATAAAGCATAACGTCAACAACTGCGCTCATTGTCCGGAATTCGCCTGCGAAAAGCTGGCCAAATTTTTCCAAATCGCCCCTCAAGCCAAAAAAAACCTCGAAGAGATTCGAAAAACATTATGAGGACGTCCGAGATCAAGATCGGCGGAGCCAAACTCCCGCTCTATGCCCTTAACACGCTGATCATCGGCAGCGGCGCTGCGGCGCTCAACGCAGCCGTTTGCCTTTTCGAGCAGGGGCAGCGCGACATCGCCATTGCCACGGAGTGCTTCGGCGGCGGGACCTCGAATAATGCCGGGTCGGACAAACAGACCTACTACAAGCTTTCCCTGGCCGGTGACCTCCCCGATTCGCCTATCCAGATGGCCCGGGATCTCTTTGCCGGCGGTTCGATGCATGGAGATATTGCCCTCTGCGAGGCCCAGAATTCGCTTCCGGCTTTCTTTCATCTGATCAGCCTCGGCGTCCCCTTTCCCCATGACAGGCATGGCGCCTACATCGGCTATAAAACAGACCATGATCCCAGGCAGCGGGCGACCTCGGCCGGCCCCCTCACCTCTCACCTGATGTTTGAGGCCCTGGCCAGGGACGTGAAGCGCAAGGGCATAAGAATTTTTGACGGGCATCAGGTCATCGCCCTGCTCACAAAAAAAGAAAACGGGATGAAAAGGGTCATCGGCGCCGTGGCCCTTGACAAAGACCGGCTGGGTGGGAAAAACCTCGGATTCGTCCTATTCAGCGTGGTCAACGTCGTCCTAGGGACGGGCGGCCCAGCCGGAATCTATAAAGCCTCCGTTTACCCGGAAAGCCAGTCGGGCTCGCACGGCATGGCCTTAGAAGCCGGGGCCGCCGGCGTCAACTTGACCGAATCCCAGTACGGCCTCGCCTCGCTCGAATTCCGCTGGAACTTGTCCGGGACTTATCAGCAGGTCATTCCGAGATATCTCTCCACGGATAAAAACGGCCGAGACGAGCGGGAGTTCCTCAACGATTATTTTCCGGACATGGGAAAGCTAGCCACGGCGATCTTCCTCAAGGGCTACCAATGGCCGTTCGACCCGAGGAAGGCTGGAGGCTTCGGCTCCTCGCTGATCGATATCCTTGTCTATCAAGAAACCGTCAACAAGGGCCGGCGGGTATTTTTAGACTTCAAGCACAATCCGGGCGGTGCGGGCAAGCTCAAGGACTTCTCGTTTGAATTATTGAGCCCGGAGGCCTTTGCCTACCTGGAAAAATCGGGAGCTCTGCTGGCGACGCCGATCGAGAGGCTGCGGCGGATGAACCAGCCGGCCATCGATATCTATCAAAACCACGGGATCGACCTGGCCAAAAAAAACCTCGAAATCGCCGTCTGCGCTCAACACAATAACGGTGGCCTTAAGGGAAACGTCTGGTGGGAATCGAATATCCAGCACCTCTTCCCCGTCGGCGAGGCGAACGGGACGCACGGAGTTTACAGGCCCGGCGGGTCGGCCCTCAATTCGGGCCAGGTCGGAAGCCTGCGGGCGGCTCTGTTCATCGCTAAAAGATACGGCGGAAAGCCTCTCGATACGAGAGATTTTCTGGACGCGGCAGAGTCCCAGATTCAGGAGAAATTGAACTTCGCAAAAAATATGATCTCAGAGAAGGCGCCGACGTCGTCCGGGCAAGGCAAGGCCAGGCGGGAATTCCAAGGCAGGATGTCTGCCTCCGGAGCCCACATTCGTGATCCGAATCAAATCGGTCTCGAAGCTTCAAAAGCATGGAGGATGTATGCCCGCCTAAAAAAGGGAATCCGCCTGGTATCCGTCCGTGAGCTGCCCGATGCCTTTAGAGACCTCGACCTCTGCTTGACCCATGCCGTCTACCTCGAGGCCATCAAAGAATACATCGAAAAAGGCGGGCGGAGCCGCGGTTCCTATCTCGTCCTCGACCCGGGCGGCGAGAAGCCCTGCCCTCAACTTGATGAGCCATGGAGATTTTCTCTTGAAAAACCCGATTCGTTCGTGAGCCGGAAAATTCTCGAGATCCGGCTGGACGAGCAGATGCGGCCAATCAAGGAATGGGAAGATATCCGGCCTGTCCCCGCCGGAGAGGGCTGGTTTGAGAATGTTTGGGACGACTTCCGGAAGGACAAAATCGTCCGCTAGGAAGAGAGGAGGCGCACCATGAACAAAATCGGGGAAAAACCGGTCGTGCTGATCACGGGGGCCGGCCGGGGGATCGGCCGCGGGATCGCCCTCGAACTGGCGCAGGAAGGTTTCGACATCGCCGGATGTGATATCGTCTTTGAGCCTGAGAATAAAAAATCCGGCCTTTTTGAAGTCCAGCAGAAGGTCCAAATGTCGGGGGCCGAATTCTTCCCCGTCAAGGGCGATGTCGCCCTCCTGGACGACCATGGGAAAATCCTCCACGAAGTCCTGAAAAAATTCGATCGGATCGATATTCTGGTGAATAATGCGGGCGTCGCGCCCAAAGTCCGGACGGATATCCTGGAAGCGACGCCGGAGAGCTTCGATCGCGTCCTGGACATCAACCTGCGGGGCACGTTTTTTCTGACGCAGAAAGTCGCCGGGGAAATGATCCGGCAGCTCAAGGACAATCCGGACGCCAAGCATGCCATCATCTTTATTTCCTCCGTCTCGGCCGCCATTTCCAGCACCATACGGGCGGAGTACTGCATCTCCAAGGCGGCGCTGAGCATGACGGCGAAGCTCTTCGCCGACAGGCTCAGCGAATTCGGGATCAACGTCTACGAAATCCGTCCGGGCATCATCGAGACGGATATGACGGCGCCGGTCCGGGAACGATACGACAAGCTGATCGCTGAAGGCCTGGTGCTGCAGAAAAGATGGGGCTTCCCGGCGGATGTGGGCAAGGCCGTCGCAGCCCTGGCCAAGGGATATTTCGCTTACTCGACGGGCCTGGTCCTCGAGGTCTCGGGCGGCATGAACATCCAACGATTCTAGGCCCCGATTATGGTATAATTGCCGGAAAATTCGGTAAAGGAGAAAACGATGTCCCACCATAGGAGCCATCAAGGCAGGATTTTTTGGGGTTTGGTCCTTATCATTATCGGAACCCTTTTCCTGCTCGACCGGATCGGAGAATTCGATTTCGGCGACATGATCTCTACATACTGGCCGGTCATTTTCATCATCCTTGGATTCTCGATGCTCGTCGGCAGCGGCTTTCGTCAGCTGGGGCCGGGCGTTTTCTTCATCGTCTTCGGCGTGTTCTTCCTCCTCTCCGAGCTCGACATCCTGGAGTACAACGTCTGGCAATATATCTGGCCGGCCCTGATCATCCTGGCGGGCCTCTGGCTCCTGCTCAGGCCGGTTTTCAGGTACAGGCCGACGGATAAATTCCCCGAGATCAAGGAAAATGACATCGACGCCTCGGCCATCCTCTCGGGGATGAAG
This sequence comes from Candidatus Aminicenantota bacterium, assembly GCA_026393905.1. Lineage (GTDB taxonomy): Bacteria > Acidobacteriota > Aminicenantia > Aminicenantales > UBA4085 > JAPKZH01. The sequence goes on along the minus strand of JAPKZH010000618.1, from coordinate 3,399 downwards.
CGCCGCATCGAATCCCAGAGCTTCAAAGGCGGCCATGTCACGGCGATCCTGGGCGGGATGGAGCTCGACTTTACGGGCGCCGGGCTTGAGGCGGGCAAAGCCACGATCGATGCGACCGCTCTGTTCGGCGGCGTCGACATCAGGGTCCCGAGGGACTGGAAAGTCGTGATGGACGTTGTCCCCATCCTGGGCGGGGCCGAAGACAAACACAGGAACGTTTCTGATGCAGAAGCCAAGGCAACGCTTTATGTCAAAGGCACGGCCATCTTCGGCGGCATCACGGTCAAAGATTAAAAATCATACGGAAGGACGGCGCGCATGAGAAAAACTCTCCTCTGGATTCTGGCGGTGATCATCACGCTGGCCGCGGCCGTTTATCAGCGCATGACGGGCCCGACGTATCCCTACCGGGGAAAAGCCGATGTGGGGGGCACGGAAATCAAGTTCAAGCTGCCCCGCAGCGCCGAAAATGTGAAAGACTGCGAAGTCTCGATCAAGGCGCCAGCCGCAGACATCGCCGGCACCGTCGAATACAAAAGATATAAAACCGAAGATCCCTGGACGGAGATCCCAATGGACAGGAAAGACGACAAGCTGGTCGCCTTTCTTCCCAAGCAGCCGGTGGCGGGAAAGCTGGCCTATGCCGTGCTGCTTCTCAAAGACGAGAAGAAAGTCTCTTTGACCGGCGCGGACCCGATCGTCATTCGTTTTAAAGGCGAAGTGCCGATGGCTGTCCTGATCCCTCATGTTCTCATCATGTTTTTGGCGATGCTGTTTTCGACGAGGGCCGGCCTGGCCGCGCTCGACCGGAAAAGCAACCCTCGGAAGCTGGCGCTATGGGCGGCCGCCCTGCTTTTCATCGGCGGGTTTATTTTAGGGCCGCTCGTCCAGCACTTCGGGTTCGGCCCTTATTGGACTGGCTTTCCCCTGGGTTTCGACCTGACCGACAATAAAACCCTGATCGCCATGATCGGCTGGATTATCGCCCTCATCGCCGGCAGAAAAGGCAAGCCGGCCCGGGTCTGGGTGCTGGCGGCGGCGATCCTGCTCTTAATCGTCTATACGATACCGCACAGCCTGCTTGGATCAGAGCTCGATTATTCGAAACTCAGTCCGCCCACTAAATAGAAATATTTTTCCTTGGCCATAAAGCTGATCTGGGCGGGGTCAAAGCTACACTTTTGACAAAAATATTTTCGGCAAGCATCTTCATTGTTAATCTGATCATGTTTTGTCGGAAGTGTAGCTTTGACCCCAATTATTTTTTACTTTTACGCGAGAGTTTAGGAGCTTTAGGCAATGATGAGTCGAGCGGAAAATGCTTCGGGTCCGGGCTTCTGATCTCAGATACTTATCATTTCCCTGCTGTGAAGCGATATTTTACGAGAGAAGCAAATCCGTCCTTGTCCCGCTCAATCTGCCAAAGGAGACTTCCCGCAAAAGGCCTGCCGTAGCCGGACGTAAACGAAGCGTCGATCGGCGCGCCTTCGACAATGATCTTATGAATAAACTCGCCCTTAGGAGAGAATACATCGAAGACATTCGTGGCTCGGCTCTGCGTATATTGATGGACCCAGAGATTGCCCTCGGAGTCGAAGATCAAGCCGCGGTAAGGCGGCAGGAATTCCGGAAACTCCGTGAGTTGGACGATGTAGTCCGGAGGTTTGGGCAGGATCTTTTTAACGTTATCGACGAAAACTGCCATCTGGAAGAGGTCAAAATACGCTTTTTTGTCTTTATCTTCGAGCTTAACGGGAGTATAAAGGCGAGAAAATGTGAGGATGCGTCCCTTGTCAGGATCGTAGATTTCGATCTCATATTTCGCGTTGTCTCCGATGGCCAGTCTTCCGGACGGGTCGACGCCAAGACAAATCTTTGGATGGTAAGGAAATCGCACGCGGTGGAAAGCGTTCGTTTCAGGATTCTTGGCCCAGCGGCTGGCGCGGATTTTCTTTTGGTAAATCACCCGTGCAGTTCCAAGGTCGGCCGGGAGCAATTCGATGGCAAGATCCTGCTCTTCAGGCAAGCGGCCGGAAAAACCCTTGGGGAGTCCCCGTTCCACGAACACGATAAGGCGACCGTCGTGAAGGGATTTCAAGCTTATTAAGCGTCCATATGAGTCGTCGGGCGAGAAGGGCGCCGATTTGACGAATGTCCCGTCCGGCTTCACGACCGAGATACGCCTATTCATAACCTCCCGGACGATGATGAGGTCTCCGACGATTTCGATGGATTCCGGCCCACCGAGATCACCCGGCCCCTGACCTTCCTGGCCGATGGTACGCAGAAACTTGCCGTCAGGGCTAAAGACCTTGATGTGGTTGGCCGCAACATCGGTCACATAGACATTCCCGTTCGCGGCTACAGCCACTCCGCGCGGGTTTTCGAATAGAACGTTTTTTGGGAGCTGGCTATCGGTGATACGGACTTCTTCAACCAAGCGGACTCGACCCGTTTTGTAGATATCCGCAAGGCGAGTGTCCTGACCCAGGGCGGCCAAGGCCGTGCTAAAAAGCGTCACAAAGAGACAGGTTACAATTTTTCGGTAATTTCTCATCATGCGCTCCTTTCGCCGGAATCTGACGAGAATGGAACCCGTTAATGCAAATTATAGTATGTATTACGACACAATTTCAGAAAATATTTATGGATGATGGCGGGAAAGCAGTCATTTAATTTTTTTGATAAGCTGTTCAGCGGCTTCCTTGAACTGAGGGTGGGAGGCGGCTTTTTCGGCTATTTCTAGGGCCTGGCCCTTTAGTCCGGCGTTGAAATAGCCAGCGGCCGCGTTGTAAAAGGCTGCGGCCTTGGTCTCCTCCAGATTTTTGACCCGTTGCTCTTTTTTGGCGACCATCCGTCCCTTTCGTTCCTTCGCAAGTGTTGACTTCTCGATCTGATTGATGTATTCGGCCACTTCACTTTCTCTTTGCAAGGCAAGCTTAGCAGCATTGAAATAAAATAACGCCGATTCAAGCCATTTCTGCTTCTGGGCATACACCTGGCCCAGGCCCAAAATGGCATTGATGTTTCTGCCATTGTATCTTAATGATTCTATAAATTCCTTCTCCGCCTTTTCGAGTTCATTATTTTCAAGGGAAATCGTTCCTGCCAGGCTGAAGACTTCACTATCGCTCGGAAGTCGGCTCTTAGATTCTTCGATGTGGAGCTGCGCTCTCTCATTGTCCTTGAGCTCGTGATAATTCCAGGCCAGCCAGTAATGGCTCTCGCCCATTAGATAAAAGCCCATGGCGACGAGTTTGTTTAAAATCTCAATGGCCTCGTGATACCTCCCGATATAGCTTAGGCAGGACGCCTTTCCGAGCAACGCATCCCTATAAGCAGGAGCCAAGCTGAGAGTTTTATCATAATAGGCAAGGCTCTTATCATATTCTTCTATAG
>JAPKZH010000247.1 GCA_026393905.1 Candidatus Aminicenantota bacterium | reverse complement strand
AACGGTCGCATTTCCAATTCCGTGATGACGATGATCGTGGCAGGGGGCCTGTCGCCGCGCCACCCCGTCCATCCTTCGATCTTTTTTGAAGTACCCCCTTGATTGGCCAAGGGGGTTGGGGGATTAATTAATTTGGTTCTCTTCCATTTCGTGTGGGTAGAAAAGAGAAACGATCCGGAGACGGCCGAAGCGACCATGGAGGGTTTAGCCTTCCCGAGCCCTCCTTCGAGGGCAGCCGGCTCGGAAGAAGCCGGCCGGCGAAGTTGTCTGAGCTTCCCGGCGAACGTCCGTAAAATCAAGGCCGGGAAGCGAGTTCTTCGCCGCCGAGAAGGGGGGCTCGGGAACGGCGTGAAAAACCCGGATGGGGAGCGAGGCCGTTTCCGGATCGTTTCCCATACAATTTTCCCTATACGAAATGGAAGAGAACCAAATCTTTTTACATTATTTCTAAAAGATAGCGCCGCTTATATCCGAGCCTTCCCTCTTGATTAATTTCGCTAAAGGGATTAATAATAAATCAACATGATCGGCTACAGCTCGGAGATCAAGTATCAAGGCCTGGACCTTCTCGTCCAGACCCAGGACAAGGGGCTGGCGGCCCAGTACGCGGAAACCCTGGTCTACCTCTCCGGGAAAATCGTCTATTCCCAGAAAGCCCCCTACACCCAGTATCTGAATCAACCGGGTTTCAAGGAAAAAGTGGCGCACCTCCTCAAGGACGTGCATCAGGCTGTTCTGAACGATATCAGCGGAGGCAAGCTCGACCACCAGCTCCTCAAGCTCAAAGCATGAGCGAGAAGAAGCTCGTCCTGATCGACGGGAACTCCCTTCTCTACCGTGCCTTTTACGCCATCCAGCGGCTCTCAAGCCCCCAGGGCTTCCCGACGAACGCGATCTACGGCTTCATCATCACCCTCCGAAAGATCCTCGACCGGGAGAAGCCGGCCTATCTTGGCATCGTCTTCGATACTCCCGGGCCCAAGCTGCGCCATGAAGTCTTTAAAGATTACAAGGCCCATCGAAAGCCCATGCCGGACGACTTGGCCAAGCAGATTCCCCGGCTCAGGGAGATCATCCGGGCCCTTCGCATCCCGGTTTTTGAGGACGAAAACTACGAGGCCGACGACGTCCTGGGCAGCCTGGCCAAGCGTGCCGCGGCCAATAAATTCTTCACCGTCGTCGTCTCGACCGACAAGGACCTCCTCCAACTGGTGGACGCGGCGACCGTGGTTTATAATCCCGCCAAAGAGATTTCCCTGGACGAAGCCAAGGTCAAGGATATCTTCGGCGTCCTTCCCGTCCAGATTGTCGATGTCCTTTCCCTCTGGGGCGACGCCTCGGACAACGTCCCCGGCGTACCTGGCATCGGCGAAAAAACGGCCAAGTCCCTGATCGGCGAATACGGTTCTCTGGACAATCTTAAAAAGAACCTTGGCAAAATGAAAAACCCGCGGCTCAGGGAAAAAATCGAGCAGAACCTGGACAAGCTCGAGCTGAGCCGGGAGCTGGTGACGATTGAAAGAAACCTGGACATCGCCTTCGACCCCGAAAAATTCAAGGTTGCCGAGCCCGATACCGCGGAACTGACCAGGATTTTCCAGGATCTGGGGTTCACCTCGCTGGTCTACGAATATTTGAAACCGGCCCAAAAATCGGAAAAATTCTATACGGCCGTCACGACCGAGAACGAGCTTAGCGGACTTGTCTCCGCGATCAAAAAGGCCGGCTCCGTTTCGCTGGACACGGAGACCGACAATGTCTCTCCCACCCGCGCCCGGCTGGTGGGAATGTCGTTTTCCCTCGAGCCGGAGCGCGCCGCCTACCTTCCTCTCGGGCATGATTATCCGGGCGCGCCGGCCCAGCTGGCCAAGGAGGTCGCTCTTGGCCTCCTCCGCGAGGTGCTTGAAAGCCGGCAGATTAAAAAAATCGGACAGAACATCAAGTACGATTTCATCGTCCTCGAGCGGGAGGGGATTCGTCTCTCCGGCATCGATCTGGACACGATGGTCCTGTCCTATCTCTTGGAGCCTAACTGGGGAAAGCACAACCTCGACAAGCTGGCCCTGACCTATCTCCAGGCCAAAACCATCGCCTACAACGATGTTGTCGGAAAGGGCAAAAATAAACTGACGATGAACAAAGTCGCGGTGGACCGGGTCACGCCCTACGCCTGCCAGGATGCGGACTTTGCCCTGGCCCTCAGCCGGATCCTCTGGCCGAAGGTCGAAGCGGCCAAGCTGGACGGACTCTACCGGGAGATCGAGCAGCCCATGATCGAGGTCCTGGCCGGTATGGAGATGGCCGGCGTGAAGCTCGACGCCGATGCCCTGGGACAGTTATCGGTCGAGCTTCAAGCCGAGCTCTCTCGCCTGGAGAAAAAAATCTTCGAGCTCGGCGGAACGGAATTCAACATCAATTCGCCGCAGCAGTTGGCTCATATCCTTTTCCATAAGCTCAATCTGCCGGCCGCGCGCAAGACAAAAATCACCAAAGGATTCTCCACCTCCATGGACATCCTACAGGACCTGGCGCCGCTCCATCCCTTGGCCCGGCATGCCCTGGAATACCGTCAAATGGCCAAGCTCAAGTCCACTTATGCCGACGCCCTGCCGGCGCTCATCAACCCTGAGACCGGACGGATTCATACCTCCTACAACCAGACCGTCGCCTCGACGGGCCGGCTGTCCAGTTCCGACCCCAACCTCCAGAACATTCCGGCGAGGGGAGAGATGGGAACGCGTTTCCGCCGGGCTTTTGTCCCGGAAAAAGGGCACCTGTTCCTTTCCGCCGATTATTCTCAGATCGAGCTTCGGGTGCTGGCCCATATGTCCGGGGACCCGGCGCTGTGCGAATCCTTCATGGCCGATCGCGACATCCACGAGGAAACGGCCCTACGCGTCTTCGGCCCAGCCTCATCTCTGTTCAAGGACGATCAGCGCAGGAAGGCCAAGATCATCAATTTCTCGATCATCTACGGCACCTCCGCCTTTTCCTTAGCTAAAGAGCTGCAGACCTCGAACTCGGAAGCCCAGGATTTCATCAACCGCTATTATGAAAACCACCCGAAAGTGAAGGAATTCCTGGATCGGCTCGTCGGATCGGCCCAAACCCTGGGTTTCTCCGAGACCCTGTTCGGGAGGAGGCGCCCAGTGCCGGAACTCCGGCAATCGGATAAAGCGGTCTGGCAGGCCGGCCGGCGCATCGCTCTCAACATGCCCATCCAAGGGACCGCCGCAGATCTCATGAAAAAGGCGATGATCGACATCTGGAGAGAGATGGGCAACTCCAGGCTCCGCTCCCGGATGATCCTCCAGGTCCACGATGAGCTCGTCTTCGAGGTCCCGGAAAAAGAAAAAACGAAGATGGACGCCATCGTCCGCGAAAAAATGGAGCATGTCTTTCCGCTGAGCGTTCCCCTCAAGGTCCGCCTGGGCTGGGGCGACAGCTGGGCCGCGACGAAGTAGTCAAAAAAGAGCGGTTCGGTATTGTGTCTCCTATTTTAATGTGCTATAAGCTTTTTCTCAGGAACATCGAGAGGTCCGGACATGCAGAAGCTTGAGGCTCCCTTCAAAGACCTGCAGGCAACGAACATCAACACGTTCCTGTTTTTTTCAGAAATCCAGGGCCGTTTTGTCGTGGACGAGGATGGCACCGTCGTCGGAAAGCTGGCCGATTTGAAATTGCGATTGGGAGAGCTTTTCCCAACGGTCGCCACGCTGGTGGTCAAGAAGAGGAGGGAAAAAAAGCTCCTCGAGCTGGACTGGCAGGAAGTCCAAAGCCTCAACACAAGCATGATCCGGCTGAACCCGGGGGCCTGCAAAAAATTCCGGCCCCTGGAAGTCAATCCCCAGGAAATCCTTCTCCGGGACGAGCTTCTCGACAAGCAGGTCGTGGACACGTTCGGAGCCAAGATCGAGCGGGTCAACGACATCCACCTTCTCATCGTCAACCGGGACCTGCGCATCGTCCACGTGGATTACGGAATCCGGGGGATCCTCCGCCGTCTCGGCTGGCTGAAGGCGATTGATTTTTTTACCAACTGGCTTTTTGCCTATCAATTCGAGGAAAAGATGATTTCCTGGAAATACATCCAGCCTCTTCCGAGCGGCCCGGCCAAGCAGAACCTCAAGCTCAACGTGACCTCGAGAAAAATCCACGAAATTCACCCATCGGACCTGGCCGACATCATCGAGGAGCTCGATCAGATCAGCCGGTCGACCGTGTTCCGCTCGCTCGACCTCCAGACGGCCGCTCTCACCCTGGAAGAAGTCGACCCCAAGCTCCAGCTGAGGCTGATCGAATCCGCCCCCGTCGAGCTTGTCTCCGACATCTTGGAAGAGATGGCCCCCGATGAGGCCACCGACCTCCTGGCCGACCTGCCGGAGGAAAAGCAGCAGAAGCTGATCCGGACCATGGAAAAGCCGTCCCGGGAGGCGGTCGAAGAGCTCCTCAAGTTCAAGGAGGGGACGGCGGGGAGCATCATGACCAAGGACTTTCTCTCCGTTCGGAAGGACAAGACGATCGGCGACGCCGTCGAAGAGTTCCGGAAAACCGTCTATCCGCTGGAATCCATCTCCTATATCTACGTCACGGACCAGGACAACCGCCTGGTCGGCGTATCGACCCTCCGACATCTCATCACCTGCGAGAAAGACGCGACGCTCGGCAAACTCATGAACACTCATCTGGTCAAAGTGGAACCCGAAGACAATGTCAACACCGTTGCCTCGCTGTTCAAAAAATATAAGTTCATGGCCTTGCCCGTGGTGGACAAAGAGGACGTGCTCAAAGGGATCATTACTATACAAGACATCATGCAATCGCAACTCTAGGAATGACATGAAGTGATGGACGAGCGATGAAAAAAATATCTCTGAAGATCCACTGGAAAACCATCCTCCTTTTTATGGCCGTGGCCGGGCCGGGAATCATCACTTCAAACGTCGATAACGACGCCGGCGGCATCGCAACGTATTCCATGGCCGGCGCCCGCTTCGGCTACAGCCTGCTCTGGTCGCTCATCCCGATCATGGTCGCCCTGATCATCATCCAGGAGATGAGCGCCCGGATGGGCGTCGTCACCGGCAAGGGGCTGTCGGACCTGATCCGCGAGCGGTTCGGCGTCAAGATCACGGTCTATCTTCTCGTGGCCGTCGTCTTGACCAATTTCGGCAACGTGATCGCCGAGTTTGCCGGGGTCGCCTCCAGCCTCGAGATCTTCCATGTCTCTAAATTCATCTCCGTCCCCGGCGCCGCCGTGCTTGTTTGGCTGCTCGTCGTCAAAGGGACCTACCGGTCGGTCGAGAAGATCTTCCTCTATGCCTGTCTTTTTTACGTCACCTACATCATCGCCGGCCTGCTGGCCAAGCCGGACTGGGGAATCATCGGAAAAAGCTTGATCACGCCGACCTTTGATTTCACCTCGGCGCGCATGGGCATGCTCATCGGGCTCGTCGGGACCACCATCGCCCCTTGGATGCAGTTCTATCTCCAGGCGGCCGTCGTGGAAAAGAATATCGCCGTCAGGGATTATAAACATTCCCGGCTGGACGTCATGGTCGGCAGCTTCGTGGTCACGATCGTAGCCGGGTTCATCGTGCTCACTTGCGGGGCCACGCTTTTTAAGGCCGGCATCCGGGTCGAGACCGGCGCCGACGCCGCCCTGGCCCTGGCCCCCCTGGCCGGGAAATACTGCTCGGCCCTCTTCGCCTTCGGCCTCCTCAACGCCTCTCTGTTTGCCGCCTCCATCCTTCCCCTGTCCACGGCCTTCGTCGTCTGCGAAGGCATGGGATGGGAGGCCGGGGTCAATAAAAAGTTTTCCGAAGCGCCGCAGTTTTACGGGCTCTATTCGATGCTTATCTTTATCGGGGCAGGGATCATCCTGCTTCCGGGAATTCCCCTCTTCCCGGTCATGTATATCTCCCAAGTCATTAACGGCATCGTCCTGCCCGTCATCCTGGTCTTCATGCTGCTCCTGATCAACAACAAGAAATTAATGGGCGAATACACGAACGGGCGGATCTATAATGTCATCTCCTGGATGACGGTCCTCCTGCTGGTCGGCCTCAGCCTCGTCTACCTGGGAAGCCTGGTCAGGCTGTAATCTCTCTTTTCTCCCGAGGGCGTCTCGTCTCTTATAGATTCTTCTGGTAGACGCGAAATTTCTTGTAGACGACCCCGCCCATCCGTTCCATCTCCGCCCGGACCTTGACGTTGGCCTCCATCTCGTGGTGGGTATCCATGATCTCAAACCCGGCCGCCTGGGCCGCCTGAATCATCTTGAAGCCCATCATGACGTCCAGGCCGAGCCCCCGGTATTTTTCCTTGATGCCGCCGAGGAGGAGGTCGAGCTGCTTGGTCTTTTTGGCGGCCCGGAGGACTTTGATAAAGCCAAACGGCAGCAGCCGGCCGCGGGCTTTCTGGATTCCTTCGGTCATATCCGGGATGCCGATGATAAAAGCGACGGCCTCGCCGTCCTTCGTCACGGCCTTGACAAACCTCGGGTCGACGACGGGAAGGTAGCGTTTGGCCAGGTCGTCCTGCTCCTTCTCATCGAGGGGCGCAAACCCGTAGATGTTGGTGTTCGTGTAGCATTCATTCATGAGGCTGAGGATAGGCCGAATCCAGGGCTTCAGCTCTTTTCTCTTCTTGAATTCGTGGAGGGTATACCCGCCCTTGCGCTGAATTCGTTCGTAGATCCTTTTATAGAACTCCGGGATCACTTTGGGGACTGCCAGCCTGTAGACAAAGTAGTCGATATCCTTGGAATATCCTTCGTTTTCCACCAGCCGCGGCATCCATTCATAATTGTAATAGGTCGCGATGGTCGCCCGGTTTTCAAACCCTTGGATGATAAAGCCTTCCGGGTCCTGGTCGGAAAATCCGTAGGGCCCGATAACCCGATTCATTCCTTTCCCCCGGGCCCATTCCTCGACCCGATCGAGGAGGGCATGGACCACTTCCGGGTCTTCCCTGGCTTCTAAGTCGCCGAACCGGGCGATCCTGACCTTGCGGTACTCATTGAAACGGTTGTTGATAATTCCCATGACGCGGCCGACAAGGTCATTTCCCCGGAAAGCGAGCAGCAGGACGGTCTCGCAATAGCCGAAGGCCTTGTTCTTCTTCGGGTCGAAGTATTTCCGTTCATCCATGTAGATCGGAGGAACCCAGTTGGCCCGGCCGGCGTGGATTTTTTCGGGGAGGAAAATGAACGCCTTTATGTCCTTGCGGGTTTTGACTTGCTTGATTTCAATGGCCATAGACAATGTCCCTTCTCGTGTCGTTCGTGCACTCCATATATCCTACAACGAGGATTAAAAATCAATAAGAAATTTTGCGTCCGGTGGAAGGGGTTTTCCTCTCCAAATTGACCATCGGGCTATTTGACCCCTCATGGGAGTCGTGATATATACAACCAAGAACGCCGGAGGCTTGGCTGCGCTGGATCGCCGGAAAACCATGATGAGTCTGAAGAAACCTGATTCTTGGAGGTAAAACGCATGTCTCCTATCCCGCCAGAGCCCGTTCTCACCATCGTTTTTGGCTTGTCGGCTGCAGCCCTGATGGTCCTGATCCTTCCTTTTAAGGTGAAAAAGATCGAAGAAAACCTCGAGCCGTTCTTCCTGGTCATGGGCGCTTCGGTCGTGACGATTTCCGGGCTCGGGAGCTGGAAACTCGTCCTGGAGGCGCTGAAGGCTCCCGTCGTGATCGGGTCGCTTCCGATCGGGATTTTCCAGGTTGTCCTCGTCGTCGGCCTTCTCATCCATTTTTTTAACGTGCCTTTCTGCAACGCGATCCTGAGCCTGGCCAAGAAGCTCGGCCCTGGCTTGTTCATTTTTCTGCTGATAACGGTATTCGGCCTTTTATCCAGCGTTGTCTCTGTCATCCTGACGGCCTGCCTTTTGGCCGAAATCACCGCCGCCCTCCCCTTTGCCAGAAAGGATAAGATAAAATTGGTCGTCGTGTCCTGTTTTGGCATCGCCCTGGGCGCCGTGCTGACGCCGCTGGGGGAGCCGCTGTCCACAATCCTCGTCGCCAAGCTCACCGGGCCCCCTTATTTTGCCGGTTTTTTCTTCCCCCTGAAAGTCTTCGGTCTCTATATGATCCCGGGCGTCATGGCCACAGCGCTTTTCGCGGCCCTCTGGCTTGGCCCGAAGATCTCCTTGAAAACCGGGACGGTGGTCACGGAATACAATGAAACAATCAAGACCGTCATCCTCAGGGCCGTCAAGGTTTTTGCCTTCGTAGCGGCTTTGGTCCTGCTTGGGGACGGCTTTCGGCCGTTGATCGTCTGGTATTTTGCCAAAATTTCACCCGGGATTCTTTACTGGTTCAACACCATCTCGGCCATTCTCGATAATGCCACCCTGACGGCGATTGAGATCGGTCCGGCCATGTCTCTTCCCCAGATTACCGGGATCATCATGGGCTTGTCCATTGCCGGGGGGATGCTCATTCCCGGAAACATACCCAACATTGTCGCTGCCGGGAGGCTCAAAATCAGCATGAAAGAATGGGCCGTGATCGGCCTTCCCATGGGCTTGGTGATGATGGCGATCTATTTCGTGATTCTGTACATTCTCTAGCCGGCGGGCGGCTAGATCTTCATCGGCATGAGCACATACAGGCTCTTGATGTTTTCGTCTGTCTCCGGCCGCATCAGGGCGGCGCTGTTCTCGTCCTTCAACTCAAGCCGGATCTTTTCCGACCCGACGGTCGTTAGGTAATCGAGAATATACTGGGAATTGAACCCGATCTCGATATCCGGGCCTATGTAATCGATATCCAGCCTGTCCCTGGCTTCTCCGATTTCCGGGTTTGAGGAGAAGAGCCGGAGAGTTCCTTTCTCCAGATAGAATTTGATTCCTCGCGAGCGCTCGGCCGAGAGAAGCGAGACCCTGCGGATGGCGTCCGTGAATTCTTGGCGCGGCAGGCCGACGGCATTGGGGTTGTCCTTCGGGATGACGGCCTCAAAATTGGGGAATTTGCTCTCGATGATCCGGCTGATCAGGATGCGGTTGCCGACCTTGAAGAAAAGGTTGTTCTCGTCCAGGTCGAATTCAACATCGCCGTCGGCGAACTTTCTCACCTCGCCCAGCGTTTTTTTAGCGACAATAACCCGGATTTCTTCGGCCAAGCTCAGCCCCTCCAGGCCTTTGGCCGTATACGACAAGCGGTGGCCATCGGTGCTGACCAGCTCCAAAGATTTATTCTTGATCAACATCAAAGCGCCGTTGAGATAGTATCTTTGTTCCTGGGCGATGGCAAAATAGACCCGTTCGATCATTTCTTTGAAGACATCGACGGGAAAAACGATGTTTTTCTCGAATTTCGGCTCCGGGACCTGGGGATAATCCTCTTTGGCCAGGCAGAGGACCTTGAATTCGCTTTCCCCGGACGTCACCTCCATCATCAGGTCCTTTCGCTCATTGAAGGTGATCATTTTTCCATTCGGCAGGGACTTGACGATCTCGAAGATTTTTTTCCCTGAAACCGTGATGGCGCCGTCTTCCTCGACCTGTCCCTCAAAATGCGTTTTCAGCCCGACTTCAAGGTCCGTCCCGGTCAGTTCGATTTTGTTCTTTGAGGCATGGATGAGGATATTGGCCAGGATGGGCATGGTATTTCTTTTTTCAACGATGCCCTGAAGAAGCTGGAGTTCTTCCAGTATGTTCTCTTTTTGGATTGCGAATTTCATCTTTTCACCTTCCTGAAAGAACGCTCTCTTCTTATTCTTATCTTATCCTATTCTTAAAGAAATAAGATTAATAAATAAGAGAAATAAAAGCAAATAAAATGTGAATATCTCTTTCAAAGGGCTGATTCCATTACTGAATAAAGCTGATCAGGCTGTTTATTTCTTTGTTGAATTCGGAATTTTCACCGCGCAATTTCTCGATTTTCCGGATGCTGTGTATGACGGTAGTGTGGTGTTTTCCACCGAATTTCTTGCCGATTTCCGGAAGTGAGGATTTCGACAATTCCTTGGACAGATACATGGCGATCTGGCGGGGAAAGGCGACTTTGGGAGAATTGTTCTTTGATTTCAACTGGGACGGCTTCATTTTGTATTTATGACAGATGAGTTTCTGGATTTTTTCCACAGTCACGATGTTAGTCGTCGTGTCTAAAAGGTCTTTCAAGGATTCTTTGGCCAGGTCCATTTCGATTTTTTCGCCCTTCAGGGAAGAGAAGGCGACGACGCGGCGGAGGTATCCTTCGAGCTCCCGAATGTTGGAATGGACCTTGTCGGCGATAAAAAGGGCAACGTCTTCGGGCAGGTCGACGCCCTCGAGTTCAGCCTTCTTTTTCAAGATGGCGATGCGGGTTTCAATGTCCGGCGCTTTGAGGTCGGCGATCAGCCCCCATTCAAAGCGAGATCGAAACCGTTCTTCCAGCCCGAGGATCTCCTTGGGCTGGCAGTCGCTTGAAATGATGATCTGCTTCTGGTTGTCATAAAGGTGGTTGAAGGTGTGGAAAAATTCTTCCTTGGTCCGGTCTTTTCCGGAGAGGTTGTGGATGTCGTCCATGAGCAGGACGTCGATACTCCTGTATTTTTGACGGAAATCCAGGATTTTACCGTACTGGAGATGATTGATGAGATCGTTCATGAATTTTTCCGTCGTGACGTAGAGGATCTTCAGTCGGGCGTCGTTATGGAGGCTGAAATGGCCGATGGCATTCATGAGATGGGTCTTGCCGAGGCCAGACCCACCGAAGATATAGAGCGGGTTGTAGGATTTGGCCGGGCTTTTGGCCACGGCCATCGAGGCGGCATGGGCGAACTGGTTGCAGGAGCCGACGACGAAATTCTCGAACGTGTAGTTGGGGTTCAGGTTGGGGTTGAGAAGCATTCCATACTTCGAGCGGCGCTCTTCAGGAGACCTCCGCATGAAGGAAAAAGAGGCGTCGTCAAAAATATATTTGACATCGTAGACCTTGCCGAACAACTTTTGAGCGCTCTCGCTGATCAAGGCAGAATAATGAAAGGAAAGCCAGTCCTTGAAATAAGAATTCGGGACCTTGATATAAAGGCAGCCTTTCTCCTGGCCGATGTAAGTCGTGGGCTCAAACCAGGTCTCGTAGCTGTTTTGGTCGACCTTCTTTTGAAGGTCCTGGATGATTTGAACCCAAGGGTTTGTCTTTTCTTCCATTTGCGCCCCGACGAGTTATTTTTCCACAGAAATTTCCACAACTGTGGAAAAGTTTGCCTTGCCTGCTGAATCCGGGGAAAAAGGCTGCCTCATCATAGCACTCTCAACCGGCGATTTCAAGAGTTTTTATGATAAAAATTAATAAATGAGGGCTCGGGAAGGCTAGGCCCTCCATGGTCGCTTCAGCCGTATCCGGATCGTTTTCATTTTCGCCCCACATAAAATAAAGGAGGAACAAGTTATTAATTACGCATGGACCGAAAGGCCAACTGCGAACGATAAAAACAGATGTGTCGCAAGGGGCCATTTTCCAGGCAATCCCGCTCCCCCCTTGGGCAATCAAGGGGGCGCGTCAAACATGTCGCCCCTCGCCCCTTAGAGAATTAAGGGGAGGGGATAAAAGGTCGCCGGCATACCGCTCGCATTTTAAAAGTCGAAGCCGACCCAGAATTTCGTCATAAAACTGCCGTAGGCGCTGACATTGAAGGGCTTGGAGATGGCTGGCCACTCGAGTCGCTTGGCAAATTCGATATGGATCGGCAGGCCCCAGATGATATCGAGGAAAAGGACGCCCCGGAAGGGGCCCAGGTTGCCGATGAGAGTAGACACGGAATTGGCCAGGGGAAAGCGCAGCTCGGCGTTGGCGAACCAGCCCTCTGTGGCGATGATATTATAGAAGTAGGACGAGCGGACTTGGTTGTTCCCTCCATAATAAAAAACAAAGAGATTGCGGCCCCGGCACAGGAACCCCTGGAACCTGAAGGCGAGGAGGCTGTCCATGCCGAGATACAGGTACTGGCGGATGTCGGCATCGATCGACGTGTTCCGCAGGAATTCAGGGGTGGCCGGGATGGCCTGGCTCAGGGAAAGCCGGAAGGTGTTTCCCGCGGCCGGCCCGTACTGTTTGAAATGGGTTGTTTCTCCCGTGAGAGAGATCGAGGCGGACAGGATATTCCCGTTTATGAAATAGCCATAACCCCCCATGGAGTACATGCCGACATAAGAAGGATCCAGGTTGTCTTCTTCATAGTGGGCGAAGCCCAGCCCGGCTTCGAAACGAAAGTAGCGGCTGAAAGGATAATATCCCGCGAAGCTCAGCCCGGAGATCCTCCGGACGGCGATCGCGTCACGGTAGGTGAGATTTTGCCACAGGACATCCGAGGGATTGTAGTAGTAAAGGTCCGGATAATAGTAGATCGAATATTGATAAGCGTTGAACATATACTGGAATCTGTGTTGTTGGTTGAGGTAGGTGAAAAAGTAGGACCGGAAATCCCGGACCTGGTAGGCCATGACGGAGAAAGTCCGGTCGCCGAGGATGTCCGAAAAGGCGACGGCCGACCCTCCATAGAAGGACCCGTCCGTCGAAACGATGGCATCGACCGGGGGCCGCGAGGTCACGTACAGCTTGCCCATGCCCTTATGGGCCTGGATCTTATCTTTCTGAATTTCCAGGGTGACGATGGGCTCGAACTTTTTGAAGGCCTCCTCGGGTCCTAGATCGGCAAAATTCAGCGTCTGTTCGAGGACCCCCTCCATTTCGCTCTTGAACAGCTGGAAGGCTCCTTTATTGAACGAGGAGAAGACGATCTTTTTGGGGTCATTGGGCAAAGAGGCCGGGAAGAAATTGCCGGTCCGGACATCGCTGTAGCGGCGTAGCTCGCCCGAGTCCAGGTTGAGAGAGTACATATTGAAAGCTCCCCTTGCGTCTCCCGAGAATAAGATCGTCTTGGAATCCGGACTAAACTGGGGACAAGAGGTGTTCCCGGTCCCGAAGGTGAGCTGTTTTTTTCTTTTGAAATCGTCGATGGGAGAGAGAAACAGCTTATCGTAAGTGCCCAGCCGGATCGAGTAGGCGACGAGCTTTCCATCCGAGGAGATGGCCGGGGCTTTCTCGAAAGCATCGTCGTTGGTCAAGTTCGAGATTTTTCCCGAGGCCAGGTCAAGGGCAAAGATGTCGTGAACGCCCTTATCGAAGCCCGCGAACATAAGCCTTTGTCCGTCGGGATAAAAAGACGGACAGGTCGGCTGATCGACGGTCGTCTTGATTTTCCGGAGCGTCGTCCCCTCGAGGGCGTCGACGATGAACAGGGAATATTTTTCCCCGTCCCGGGCAAAAAAGGCGAGGCGGTCGCCGTCCGGCGACCAGGCCAGGTTTTTGCCCAGCGAGGGGTCGACGTCGTATCGGATGTATTCGTATTTCGAGGTGAACCCCTTGGTGATATTTTTGAGAATGGTGCCGTCTTTCGTCGATAACAGGACGATGTCGATGTCGTAGTCCCTGACGTTGAAGGAGATCGTGGCCACGATATCGCCCGAGGGAGAAACCGCGTGGGTGATGGCCATGTAATACGGGTTTATCGGAAATTCCGGGCCCAAGGGAACGCTGTAATCCTCCGGATTTTCCCTCAGATAGTAATCCTTGAACCGGTTCCGGAGATATTTTTTGAATTCGAAGCCGAACTCGCGGGTTTTCAGGTTGAAGTTCTTTTTCAGCGGGTCCCTTTTTCCGATCAGGGGAGACCCTTTCAAGGACTGCCAAAATTCGGGGATCGAGTTTCTGCCGAACTTGGATTCCATGAATTCGTAGATGGCATGGCCGAAATCATAGGCGGGGTCCCTCGGCAGCGGGTACTGGGCGAGGATGTCCCCGGATTCCGTGAACTCGGGGATCCGGTCGTTGAGGACCGCGTCGCGGACGATCAGGGTCGACCAGGACGACCATTCTCCGGTTAAATACTCGGACAGGCCTTCGAACGTCCAGAGGGGGGGCTGGCTGATGGCATAGAGAGCGCCGCCCTGACTGCCCCACAGGATGTCGAACTCAAAGATATGGCTCAGCTCATGGAGGACGAGGTTCTGGAGCTCGTCGAGCGGCATATCGCCGTGGACGCCGATCCTGTGGAGGACGGGCTCCGAAACGCCCAGGACGCCTTCGGAGATTTCGAAGAGGTTGGTCTGTTCGAAATCCGTGTACGTCGTGTAGTAGATCAGCGGGACCGGCTCGGCGAGCTGGTGCTTGAGCTCTGAGCTGATCTTTTTATAGGCGCTTTCGGCGGTTTCGGCCAGGCTTTTCAGGAGCTCGTCCTTCTCGACGTAAAAATAGATCTGGAAGTGCTCGGTGGAATAAGTCTTCCAGTTGAACTTTGAATAGAGGACTTTGTTTTTTCCGTAATACGGGATGGACATAAACCCCTGAGCCAGGCCGGAGGAGGCGACTGATATCATCAGGAAAAAGACGAGCGAAATGATCTTCAAGGGTTTCATGAGAGCTCCTTTTATTTCGACAGGAGGTACCGTTCCTGGACCTTGTCCGTTCCGAAGAGGGCCCGGAACAACTTCGGCTTGATCCTCTGGATGAGGTCGAAGAAAGCGAACTCCGCGCTCTGCTTGATGTTGGCGTAGTTCATTTGTTCCTGGTACTCTCTCTGGAAAAGGACGTCTCCGGTGTCCGATTGGATCAAAAAAATCTCGATCTTGAGCGAATAATTGCGGCGTTCCGCCCAGGCCCTCTCTTTGGCAAAAGGGCCGTCATCGACGGCTCGTTTTTCGTTGGCCAAAAGCGCTTTGCGCAATTCCTGGCCAAACTGGACCTTGCCGGTCAGGAAAAGCGTGTTCTTGGCATCTCCGGCCGCCTGTTTCCAGAAGTCCTTATTTTTCGGCAGGTCGGCGTTGTCCCAGGAAATCGTCTTCGTGGAGAGCTTCCCTTTGAAAGGCCGCTTCAACTCATCCTGGAAATATTGGACCAGATCTTGATTCAGCCCGAAATCCTGGATCTCCTTGTCCTGCCAAAAATTGGTCACGATGATCTCCTGGCTCCGGTCCAGGCGGATTTCCGGGACGCTGGGTATTTCGATCTTCACCTTCCGGGTTGTTTCGATGGAGCACGCCGCGAGCAGCGAGACGAGGAGGATCAGCAGCCCGCTATTTTTTTTCATTTTTGTCTTTCTTGCCTTCTTTTTCTTTCTTAGGCGGTTGGCTATTTTCTTTACAGTTTTGATAATTAGATTTTACATAAGAATTATCGGGCTCGAGCTTCAGGGCGGCCTCGTATTCCTTGAGGGCGTCATCGACCAAGCCCTTTTTTTCGAAGGCGACGGCCAGGTTGTTGTGGGCGGCGACGGAATTGGGATTGGCCAGGAGGGCTTTTTTCCAACGGAAAACGGCTTCATCCCAAAGGTTTTTTTCCGAGGCCCAGACGCCGAACTTGACCTGGTCGATGACGGACGTAGAGGAACAAGCCGACAGAAAGAACGCCAGGAAGGCGATCAGAAGGTGGAAAGAAACGAATTTTTTATTCATCCCGCCGGCCATCCATAAAATTAACTCTTTTTGTCCCGTTCGTCAAGCCGAGCACCCGGCGCTCTATGAATAGCAATATTCATACCAATCATCGGCGAGTTGCGCGTCTCGCAAATATCTTACATAAATAGAGATACTCCGTTGAACGCGCAACCGCCGGGGAGCTTGAGGGGGGCGGGACACTCTTGGAAGGAAACCCTTTCTTAGGGTTTCCTTCCAACGCTCGCTTCGCTCGCTGCCATCCTTCCAAGGAGCATTTGGCGATGTGTCTACAGGGCGGAGTGGCCCCCCGGACACT
>JAPKZH010000093.1 GCA_026393905.1 Candidatus Aminicenantota bacterium | reverse complement strand
GGGGAGAATTCCGCCAGCAGACCGGGACCTGCTTGATTTTGTAACCGGACCGGAGGCAGAGATAAAGCGTTTCGACATCAAAGCTGAAACCCTTCGTCCTGACGAGCCGAAAGATCTCCCGCGCCACATCCCCCCGAAACAGCTTGAAGCCGCACTGCGTGTCTGGGATGCCCTTGATGAGCCAGAGGCGGACTAACACGTTAAAGGTTTTGCCCATGAGCTCACGGAAAAAATTCTGGCGGATTTGGATATCGGAACCGGGGAAGGCTCGGGAGCCGAGGACGACATCATAGCCCGCTTGGAGCCAAGGCAGAAATTTTTTCAATTCCTCGATCGGCGTGGAAAGGTCCGCATCCGAAAATAAGACCAGCTCTCCTCGAGAATACAGAATGCCTTCCCTGACGGAATAGCCTTTCCCGGCGTTCACTCGCCGACTGATGATACGCGCATTTTTCATCCCCCGGAGCACGTCCGCGGCCTTCTCGGCGGTCCTGTCCCGGCTTCCGTCATCGACGACGATGATTTCGGCGGCATAATCCTGGCGGGCGAGATATTCGCGGATCGTCCGGAGGGTTTGCCCGATCCGCTCTTCTTCGTTGTAGGCCGGAATGACGATGGAAAGGAAAACGTCTCCGGCTGAGCTCATATCAGTTCTTCTTGAAAACCAGATCACGGACGGGATCGCTGTCGATGATGAACCCGGTCACCCGGTTCTGGCTGTCGCGCTGAAAAATCACCATGGGGAAAACCCGCCAACCGGTCACAAAACGGTCTAATTCGTCCGGCGCCAACCTGAAATCGTTTTGCCCCGGGACGATGATGATTAACCTGTCGCCCCGCAGCTCAACCGTATAGCGTAGATTCAGCTCTTCATTGAAATAGGCGCCCGCGTATTCCTGCAGTTGCTGAGGGGTCGGTTTCACCAAGACGATTTTCGGGGCCATGGTCTCGCTCCCGCCCTGTTTAAAGACAAGTTGGTAGACCTTTGTTTTGGTCCAATTTTTCCCCACTGACCTTCAGCGCTTTTTTAGCCTTTGTTGGCGGAGCCTTTTTCACCGGGGGGGCGACGGCCGGCAGATAAATGTCGATGATATCCTGGACGAATCCCTCCACCGGTGTATAGTCCCAATTTGCGAGGACGATGAAACCGAACTTTTGTTCGGGGAAATAGGCCAATGCCGCCCCGGAACCGGCCCAGGTCCCCGTTTGCGATACCTGCCGCCGCCCCGGCCGGGCATCGATTTTCAAGCCATAACCGAAACCCGATCTCTGGCCATTGTTCAGCATGCCGGCCGAAAACATCTTGGCGAAGACGTCTTTGCCGCCCACTTGGCCGGTCTCCAGGTTGAGCAGCCACTTGGCCAGGTCCGCAATCGAGGCGAATAGCGAATGCGATCCGGTTAGGGAGAGATTATCGATACCCTTCAGGTATTCCTGGCGGGTGAAGTTATAGGTGAAAGCCTGGTCGTCAAAGATCGATCGACAGTTGTCGCGAAATTGGGTCCTGGTCATTTTCAGGGGTTTGAAGATATTTTCCCAGGTCCAGTCGGAGAAAGATCTGCCGGTAGCGCGCCTGATTATTTCGGCTAACATATCGTAGTTGGTATTGGAGACCTGGAAGCGGTCGCCAGGAGGAAACACAGGCTGCTTCTGGGCCTTTACTATTTTCAATACCTGCTCGATTGTCACCTCCTCTTTTTCTCGGCCGGAAAGCTGCAGCACCGGTAGCCAGTCGCGCAATCCGCTGGTCTGATGAAGCAGGTGGCGCAGCTTGACCGGGGATCCGAAATCGGGGACCTCGGGGATGTACTTCCGGATATCATCCTCCAATGACAACTTGCCCTGCTTTTCCAGCATGGCGACGGCCATGCCGACAAAGGGCTGGGCCGCCGTGGCGATATTGAAGACGGTTTTCGGCGTGATGGCGACACCATGCTCCTGGCAGGCCAGGCCGAACACTTTTTGATAAGCGACCTGGCCATCCTTGACCACGACCACGGCAAAGCCGGGCTGGTCCAGCCGGTTCCAAAAGTCAAACAACTTGTCCATCTGTTCGCTTGGCGATAACGATATTTCTTTTTTTTCAGCGCCTTGGGCATAAGCGAAAAGCGGGAGCAGGATCAAACCCATCGTGACCCAGAAGTAGTTTTTTTTCATTGGTTCTTCCCGTGCAATTTCCTATTTGAAATATTTTAAAATATCCACCCTTTCTCATTTTAAGGAAACACCACCCGTTTTTCAATAGACCTGTTTCGGGAAAAGTGAAAAAAATTCTCCGAAACAACACATTTGTTTTTTGAATTTATTTTCCTATTTTGCTACCATGACAGTTCTAAAGGAGATATCGCCTTGCCGATGACCAAAAGCCCCAAGTCCGCCGCCAGATTCATTTTTTCCATTCTATTTGTCTGCTTGACGAGGATGGCCGCCATGACCGATAACTTGAACGAGTTTTATCAACGATTGCCGGATAACATCGCCGGTTGGAAAAAAGCCGCTCCGCCCATCCTGTATACGCCCGAAAATCTATTTACTTACATCGACGGCGGCGCCGAGCTCTTCCTCTCCTACAACTTCCAGAAGGCGCTGTCTCTGAAATACAAGGATCCAGCCGACAATGAGATCAGCGTCGACATCTTCGATATGGGCTTCTCCCATGACGCCTTCGGCGTCTTCGCCCATTCGCGGGAAACAATCGACAGCCGCTTCGGCCAGGGCTGCGAGTACGCCGCCGGCCTGCTGACCTTCTGGAAGGACCGCTATTATGCCTCCATTCTCGCCTACCCGGAAACGGCGGAAAAAAGGGAGGTTGTTTTCAAGCTGGGAAGGGAGATCGCCGGCGCGATCAAGAGCGAGGGCGCCCTGCCGCCGATCATCGCCCTGCTCCCGGCGGAAAACCTGATTCCCGAAAGCGTCCACTATTTCCATCATTATATCTGGCTAAATAGCTTCTGTTTTGTTTCCAACGAGAACGTCCTGAACATCGGCAACGACACGCCGGCCGCCCTGGGCAAATACCGGCAGGCCGGCGGCACCTTTTTCCTGCTGCTGGTGCGCTACCCCGATGAAGCCAGAGCCAGGACCGCCTTTGATCAATTCCGGCACAAGCAACTGCAGGATTCGCCGCAAGGGCTGAGGCAAACCCAAAATGGCCGCTGGACCGGCTGCCAGCTGCGGGGCGATCTCTTCAGCGCCGTTATCAACGCCCCAGATGCCCAGACGATCCAGACCACGCTCGCGAAATTAAAGAAATGAAATAACCGCTGACAAGGAGAAAAAAATGCAGCAAAAAAAAGTGATCAGCAGACGGCAATTCATCAAAAACGCTTCGGTGGCCGTCATCGGCACGACGCTGCTCCTATCCGGGCAAGAGACGTCCGCTCCCCCAAAAAGCGACAAGAGTCGTGTCATTTTGGTGCGCGACCCGAACGTCCTCGACGAAAACGGCAATCCCAAATATACACTGGTTCAGGAAATGCTGGATAAGGCCATCGTGGCCTTAACCGGCAAGCCCGATCCGCTGAGCGCCTGGAAAACGATCATCAAGCCCGACGACATCGTCGGCATCAAAAACAACCGCTGGCCGTATCTGCGCACGACGGCCGAGGTCGAAAACTCGATCAAGAAGCGGATCATGGAAGTCGGCGTCAAGGAATCCAGCATCGGCGTCGATGACTTGAACGTCCTGCAGAATCCCATCTTCCAAAAGGCGACGGCCCTGATCAACGCCCGGCCGATGCGCTCGCATCACTGGGCCGGAGTCGGCTCGCTGATCAAAAACTACATCATGTTCATCCCCGAGCCGATCTCCATCCACGGCGATTCCTGCGCCGACCTGGCTTCGATCTGGGAGCTGCCGGTCGTCAAGGGCAAAACCCGCTTGAATGTCCTCGTGATGTTCACGCCGCAGTTCCACAGCTTCGGCCCCCACAGCTTCAACCCGAAGTATGTCTGGAAATATTACGGACTTATGCTGGGGTTCGATCCGGTCGCCGTCGACGCCACCGGCCTGCGCATCATCGAAGCCATCCGTAGAGAATACTTCGCCGAGGACCGCCCGCTCAATCCCCCGGCCAAGCACATCGCCATCGCCGACAGCAAATACCATCTTGGTACGTCCGATCCCGATAAGATCGAGCTGATTAAACTCGGCTTCGACAAAGACAGCTTTGTCTGAACCGCAGCCACTGATTTAAAAATTCCATCGTCAGCGGAAGGCAGAAAAATCTGAAAACATGTGGCCCGGCTGCTGCCCCGCAGACACTCGCGGAGGAGGATTCTCAGATAGGGTTTCCCTCCAAAAGTGTCCGACAGGGTCTTTCGGAAACCTAATCTAGATTGCTTGCCGCCTCACTTTGTTTCTTTATCTGTAGCCGCAGTCACGGCCGGCGCTGTGAGATTCGGTTTGGGATCGCCGAAGAGATAGTGGTTGAACCAAGCCAGGTTGTGCTGCATGACGGCTCGCATGGACTTGGGCTTGGTGATGCCGTGTCCGAAGCCTTTGTAGACGATCATCTCGACCGGAACGCCCCGGTCCTCGAGCCCCTGCCTCAGCTCGTAAGCATTTGGGATGGGCACCCGCTTGTCCAGCTCGCCGTGCTGGATCAGGGTCGGCGTCTTGGCCTTTTTGATGTAGGACATGGGTGAAGTCTTTTGATAGACCTGCGGATCGTCGGCCGGATCATCGCCCAGGTAGTTGATCGTGAACGGCGTGATATCGGTGTTGTAGTAATAAGTGGCCCAATTGGATATCCCCGCTCCGACGGAAATGGCTTTGAAGCGGTCGGATGATGTCGTCAAGAAAGCGGAGATATAGCCGCCCTGGCTCCAGCCCATGCAGCCGACCCGGGCGGCATCCACCCAACCTTTCTTAATCAAGAAATCCACTCCAGAGACGACGTCCCAGGCGTCGCCGACGCCGAGGTTGCGGTAATTGAGCTTGCGGAACTTTTCGCCGTATCCCGCGCTACCGCGGTAATTGACCTTGAGGATGAGCGCCCCGCGCGCCGCCCAGATGTCCGAAGGATAATAACGGGCATCGGGGGAGAGGAGCGCCGGGCGGTCGACGCCGGTCGGCCCGCCATGGATGATACACAGCAGGGCATATTTCCTGGACGGGTCGAAGTCCCCCGGCTTGATCAAAACGCCTTCGATCTCCGTCCCGTCCTGGCTCCTCCAAGAGATCACTTCTCTCGTTCCCAGGATGAATGCGTTCGCTTGGTCTGTCATTTTTGTCAGCGGGCGGGGCTGGAAGGGAAGATCCGAGACGCAAATTTCGTTGAGCGAGGCCGGCGAGGCGACGCTGAAGGCCATCCGCTTTCCGTCCCGGGTGAATGAGAAAGAGCCGGCCATCAAGTTGTCCGGACTCGTGATTCGGGTGATCTTCAACGTGGCAGGGTCAAGCCGGAAAAGATGAGAGGCCGTTTTTTGGAGGGCCGAAAAATAGATGCCGTCGTTTGTCCAGGCCACGTAACCCGGATTTTCATCAAAGCTGTCTGTCAGAGAGCGGATCGGCCCGCCTTCTGCCGGGACAAGGGCCAGGCGGGCGTCATTGGCATTATATTTCGGGTTGCCCATGTAGGTGGAAAAAAGGATCTCTTTCCCGTCCGGCGACCACTGAGGGGAAGAGTCGGGCCCCGGTTGGGCCACAATTTTTTTAACTGAATCATCGGCCAGGCTCAGCACATAGATGTCCGACGTCGCGCCGTTGATGAGGTCGGGATTGATCGTCGCGCTGAGGGCGATCTTGTTCCCGTCGGGCGACCAGGAAAACGAGCCGACAGTAAAGTCCTTTCCTTTTGTCCGCTGCCGGCTGGCCTGCGGTTCTTTGAGGGCTTCGGCGATATTGAATGTCCAGAGATGGGTGTGATTGTATTCCCGCCGGACCACCTCATAATCGCCCATATATTCTTTGCGGTCCTTCATCGCTTTTGTAACGGCGTCCGATGCCGCGTAAGCGATGCTCTTGCCGTCGGGTGACCATTCAAATCCTGAAACGCCGGTTTCGGATTTCGTGAGTTGGATGGCCTCACCGCCGGCCGGGCTGATGAG
>JAPKZH010000413.1 GCA_026393905.1 Candidatus Aminicenantota bacterium | reverse complement strand
TCCTGGCAAAAGGCGCCGTTTACGTGATGTACAAGCAGTACAATTCAAAGGAGATTTTCCAGATCGTCACCGGGAATTCATCGATCAAGCTCAAGCACAACTCGGTGGCCATAGTGGGAATCGGCAAAGACTCGAGCACGGATATCCAAGTCAGATACGGCCAGGCCCAAGTGCTCTACGGGCCCGATCCTCAAAGCCTTAAGGAGCAAACCGTCGGCAAGTACGAGAAGCTCGCGATTTCTCCGGACAACAAATTCG
This sequence comes from Candidatus Aminicenantota bacterium, assembly GCA_026393905.1. Taxonomy (GTDB): domain Bacteria; phylum Acidobacteriota; class Aminicenantia; order Aminicenantales; family UBA4085; genus JAPKZH01. The sequence goes on along the minus strand of JAPKZH010000413.1, from coordinate 1,352 downwards.
CCTTCCAGCCCTATATCGAAGACACCGATTTCGAAACGTGGAACAAGACAATCAATAAAGATTTCGATGCGCTTCATGAGGGGGTCAGCGCGCTCCCCAAGCCCATCCAGAGGCTGTCTCCAGCCGTTTATTATTTTGCCCAGAGATATGGAAATCTTAACGGCGAATGGCTGTTCGACCAGATGTACGGGTACGTATGGCGGCCGTTCATAAATCAACAAATGTATCCTTGGGGCTGGCAGCCGTATATTTTCGGCCATTGGACCTCTTATGGCAGGCAAATGTATTGGGTGCCCGATGAGCCCTGGGGCTGGGTCCCCTATCATCTCGGCGTCTGGCAGTGGGACACGAAAAAAGGCTGGTTCTGGATCCCCGGCTCGGCTTTTGCCCCAGCCTGGGTGGATTGGGCTTTCTTTCAATACGGTGGTATGTATGCCTGGCGGCCGTGGTCGATGTGGGACTGGATGTGGTCCTATGATTGGGACTATATGTGGACAACGTATGGATATAACGGCTATTTTCCGTATTATGGCGGGTACTACTCCTCGTATTATTCCTATTTTTATCCGTGGAGCTATTATTATGTGGACGGCCAAGGAAAGCCTGGGCTCAAAACCCTGAATCAGATCACCAGAGACCAGTTGAAGAAGCCGTCCGCGCCTGCCTTTCCTGTGACTAGGGAAATGAAGGGTATTCTCAAGGGACTTCTCGCTTCTTTGAAAAACGGGGATAAAAATTCTCTAGCCTCTCTCGAGGCCGTCGGCAAATCCGGCTATGTGGTGAAAGGCCAAGACCTGAACGCGACGGGAATCCGGGCCAAAGCTGTGAAGCTCGATTCGTTTATGAAGACCATTGCTGCCCTGCCCTCCAATGCGCCGCAGAAAATGATGCTCGGCCTCCCGCCCATGACCGGGAAAGATTCTCTGCAGGCTGCCACACGGACGTTCAACCGCAATGCGGCCGTCGGCGAGGTTCGCAATTACGTCGGCTCAAGCAACAGCCAAGGAGCCGGGGAAAGACCCGCTCCCTCCGGCTCGCCGCAGCGGCCTCTGCCCGAGGCGATAAAATCTATGTTGCCGGGGTCTAAACCGGCGATTATGCCCCAGCGATCTTTGCCCTTGACGATGAGATCCATCGTGCCGAGACTGACAACTCGGATTTACGATTGGAACCCGGATATGAAGATTGCTCGGAAGCTCGGGGTCGATATACGTTATTCCAGCCCTACTAATGAGGTTTACTGTCCGCAGCTCCGTGTTTCCTCGGGCGGCATATTGTATGAAAACGACCGGAGGGCCTTGAGCGGCGGCGGATTTTCCAGCGGAGGATCCTCCGACGGAGGATCCTCGTCC
>JAPKZH010000475.1 GCA_026393905.1 Candidatus Aminicenantota bacterium | reverse complement strand
AGAGGATGCCCGGAATAATGCTCCAGGCGGCCAGGCCAGGCAAGCTTCCGTTTAAGTGATTTCAAAGAGGCGTGGGTATCGTCCCCGAAGCCCCCATAGCGGAGGGGGGTCCCATCGGCTTTGCGATGGGGGGAACCGACGGGACTGGTTCCCCAGGGGGCGGGGGACGATACCTACGCCTCTTTGAAATCACATATTTGAAGGTTCTTCCCTGGCCAAAGGCCCGGTTGAATTCGGCGGCCAACAGATGTAGACTATAGTCCTTAAAGGTCGAAAATTCATGACCCAGATTGAACAAGCCAGGCGGGGAAGGATCACTCCTTCCTTGAAAACCGTCGCCGAGGACGAGGGTTTTTCTCCTGAAGAGATGCTCGCTTTGGTGGCTGAAGGCAAGGTGATCATTCCCCACAACCGCCGCCACGCCCCGCTCCATCCCATCGGGATCGGCCGGAAATTGAGGACTAAGGTCAACGCCAACATCGGCACCTCGAAAGACTTTCCCCGCCTGGAGGAGGAGCTGGCCAAAGTCGAAGTCTGCCTGAAACATGGCGCCGATTCCCTCATGGACCTCAGCACGGGCGGCGACCTGAAAAAAATCAGGCGGGCGATCCTGGATAAGGCGCCGATTCCCCTGGGTACCGTTCCTATTTACCAGGCGGCCATCGAAGCTATCGAAAAACGCGGTTCCATCGTCGAAATGACCGAAGATGATCTCTTCTCGGTCATAGAATCGCAAGCCCGGGAAGGCGTGGATTTCATAACGGTCCACTGCGGACTGACGACCCGGGCCATTGAACGGTTGAAAAATCAGGGCCGGGTGGCCGATATTGTCTCCCGCGGAGGAGCTTTTCATCTCGCCTGGAGTCTCCACCGTCAGAAAGAGAATCCCCTGTATGCCCGATACGACCGCCTACTCGAGATCGCCCGTCGCCACGACATCACCTTGAGCCTGGGAGACGGCCTGAGGCCGGGCTCGATCCTCGACGCGACGGACAGGCCGCAACTCGAAGAACTGCTCACTCTCGGCGAGCTCGTCGAGCGGGCTTGGGACCAGGGTGTCCAAGTCATGGTCGAAGGCCCGGGGCATGTGCCCCTCGACCAGATCGACATGAATATCAAGCTTCAAAAGCGCCTCTGCCGCGAAGCGCCGTTTTATGTCCTGGGCCCGCTGGTGACGGACATCGGGGCCGGCTATGATCATATCGTCTCGGCCATCGGCGGGGCCATCGCCGCGGCCGCCGGGGCTGATTTTTTGTGCTATGTCACGCCGTCCGAACACTTGGGGCTGCCTTCCGTGGACGATGTCCGGGAAGGCCTCATCGCCTCAAAAATCGCGGCCCACGCCGCCGATATCGTCAAAGGGGTCAAGGGGGCCCTCGAGAGAGACTTGAAAATGTCCAAAGCCCGCAAAGCCCTCGATTGGTCGTCCCAGAAAAAACTGGCGATCGATCCCTATAAATTCGAAGAAGTCCGGAAAAAAAGAAAGACCAAGTCGGAAGCCTGTTCCATGTGCGGGGACTTTTGTGCCATGCGCATCGTCAGCGAATTCCTGAATTCCCATGGAAAGGCGGATGACGTCCACTGCTAAAAAGCTCCTGTTCGGGACGGCCGGGATCCCCGACTCGGCGCCCCAGACATCCTCTCTGTCCGCGCTTTCTCATATCCACGAGCTAGATTTGGACTGCCTGGAAGTGGAGTTCGTCCGGGGCGTCAAGATCGGCAACGACACGGCCGCCAAGATCCGCGAGAAGGCCATGGCCTTGGATATCCGCCTCAGCGTCCACGCCCCCTATTACGTCAACCTGAATTCGCCGGAACAGGGAAATCGGCTCCAGAGCCACGACCATCTTCTGCGCTCGGCGCGGATGGGCCATCTGTGCGGAGCGAAGTGCGTCGTTTTTCACAGCGGCTACTATGGAGCATCAACGCCCGAGCAAACATACAACGTCATCAAAAAAGAGCTCCGAGAGGTCCTCTCGGTCCTAAAATCGGAACGAAATCCCGTCATCCTCAGAATCGAGACTATGGGAAAAAGATCCCAATTCGGCTCTCTCGACGAAGTCCTCAGCTTGTGCCAGGAAGTGGAGAGCCTCGAGCCCTGCCTTGACTTCTCCCACATCTATGCCCGGGAAGGAAAGGCCAATTCCTATCTGGACTTTTATCGAATCCTCAAGAAAGTCGAAAAAAGGCTGGGCCGGAGCGCCCTCGAAAACATCCATATCCATATCTCGGGCATCGATTTTAACCAGAAAGGCGAGGTCAAGCATCTCAACCTGGAGGAATCGGATTTCCACTATGATGAGTGGGTCGAAGCGCTGAAGGATCTTGAGGTGGAGGGGATGGTCATATGCGAAAGCCCGGGCCGTGAAACCGATGCCCGGATGCTCAAGGAACTGTACCGGTTCTATAAACTGAAATCCTGAGAGCCCGGACCCGGTTTTCATTTCAGGGGACAAGGGAGTCGGCCATGAAAGAATACAGGCTGTTAATCGCCGGGGAATGGCAAGAATCCGGACAGGTCAGGGACATCCGATCCCCTTTTGACCAGAGCCTCGCCGGCAAGGTTCATTGGGCGGAAAGAAAGCAGGTGGAAGAGGCCCTGGCGGCCGCCGAGAGGGCTTTCACCGAGACCCGCAAGCTCTCCGGCTACGAACGTTCCCAGGCGCTGGACAAGATCTCGCAGGGCATCAAGAGCCGAAGAGAAGAGCTGGCCAGATCGATCGCCCTCCAAGCGGGCAAGCCGATCAAGGACGCCCGCGCGGAAGTCGATCGCAGCTCTTCGACCTTTGAAATCGCCGCCGATGAGGCCAAAAGAATCGGCGGCGAGCTGCTGCCCTTGGACTTGAGCGCTCAGACCAAGCAGCGCTGGGGCCTTGTCAGGCGGTTCCCGATCGGGACGATCAGCGCCATCACTCCCTTTAACTTCCCGCTCAACCTCGTTGCCCATAAAGTCGCGCCCGCCCTGGCTTCGGGCAACACCGTCGTCCTCAGGCCCTCCTCACAAGTCCCCATCACCTCGATCATCCTGGGCGAGATCGTGACAGAGTCGGGTTATCCGGCCGGCGGGCTGAATATCGTCCCTTCGGGCTATCAAGCCGCGGAAGCGCTTCTCACGGACGACCGGGTGAAAATGGTGACGTTCACGGGAAGCCCGGCCATCGGCTGGGAACTCAAGAAAAAAGCTTTTCAGAAAAAAGTCACCCTGGAACTCGGGGGCAATGCCGCCGTTGTCGTCGAGCCGGACTGCGACCTGGATTATGCCCTGGCCCGGACCGTGGTCGGCTCGTTCTCCTATGCCGGACAGGTCTGCATTTCCATCCAGCGGATCTTTCTTCACCAGAAAATTTATGACCGCTTCATGTCCGCCTTCGAGGCCAAGACGAAAAGCCTGAGGATGGGCGACCCCCTGGCGGAAGACACGGACGTGGGCCCGATGATTGATGAAGAAGCCGCAAAAAAAACCGAGGAGTGGGTGGATGAAGCCAAGGACAAAGGCGCCCGCATCGTCTGCGGCGGGAAAAGACAGGGCCCCTTTTACGAGCCGACGATCCTGGAGAACGTCATTCCCGAGCTCCGGATCTCCTGGCTTGAAGCCTTCTCCCCCATCGTCGTCGTCTCCAAATACCAGGACTTTGCCGAAGCGCTCGAATCGGTCAACTATTCAATCTACGGCCTGCAGGCCGGCGTCTTCACCAACGACTTGAAAAAAGCATTCCTGGCCTATGACGTCCTGGATGTGGGAGGCGTCATCGTCAACGATATTCCGACCTTCCGGATCGACCATATGCCCTACGGAGGGATCAAGCAATCGGGCATCGGCAGGGAAGGCGTGAAGTATGCCATCGAAGAGATGACCGAGCTCAAGCTTTTAGCCCTGAACCTGAAATGAGAGAAAGGCCCGGCCGGCTTATTTGGGGCCGAGCCCGGAATTTTTTTGATACCATTTCATAAAATGGGGGACCGGATCCGACAGGCGCAATCGGATTTGAGAATCCAGCTCTGCCAGGAGTTCGCCCAGGCCGCCGACGGTCATCCGGACCGGCGACAGAGAGATATAGCCTAAACCCAAATTCACGACCTCAAAGGAACGGCAAGAGACCAGCCTGTGCTCGGAATCATACTGGAATTGGAACAGCCATGCCAAGAACCGCAGCCACTCCGCAGGATTCCGGTATCCGTCGAGCAGGACGACCCTGGAAATCTCCGCCTCGGGATAGAGAAAAGCGGGCGAAATCACGATGGGCCTCGTTCGATCCACGCCATAATCCTCGGGCAGCGGCAGAGATCGATAGAAACAAAATAGAGCGATATCGGCTTCCAAAGCTCTCTCTCTTTGAAAATAATAGCGGAGGTGCTGCTGGACATACCAGCTTGAAAAAATCATAGCGTCCTGGGGAGTCCCCATATTTAAAAGCTTGGCTTCATCGTAATCCGGGCCTCTCGAACCGTGGACGGGCAAAATCGCCCGGCGAAAATTGACTCCTCCCAGGACCAGGATGAATAGAACACCGGCTCCAGCCATAACTCTTCGGGCCGAGGATTTCATGGCCGTCCGAACGTCGTTGAGGGCGATAAAAAGAAGCAGTTGAATGGGAAGGATCGTGACGATCATCAGCTCGTAGGCCCCAGGCTCATACCAGAGAAGAAAGACAAGAACCGGCAAGAGCCAGAGCCAGGAGAAAATCCGGATTTTTGCATAGTTCGCTTTCTTGAGGATTTGGAGAGCGTGCCAGACCCCGAGGCCGCTCAGACAGGCGGCCAGCCCGGCCGCCGCGGGGACATACCATTCCCTGGGAAAGAAAATGAAGTTTTTGGCCTGGCTTAAGACGACATGGCCGACGCCCTTGAGACTTAAATTTTTGAGAGTCCCCCAGTCCGGGTTCGGGTAAAAGACATAGGACAGGCAAAAACGGATGAAGGCGGACAAAGTCTTGCCGCCGGCGATCGACAAGAAGGCTAGAACATAGGCCAGAAGGACGATGCAGCCGGACAGGGACAGGATGATGGGCAAGGTTTTTCTGTCCCTTCGATTCTCATCTGCCATTAGGAGAAATCCCATGGGAAGGGCAAAAAAGATGCTCGCCTGATGGTAAAAAATAGAAAGAGAAAAAAGCAGAGAGACCATCAGCACACCGGGAAACGTTCGAACGAACTTGTCGCGGAGGATCAAGAAGGCGGTGATGATGGCCAGACAACCCGTCGCCGGCACATAGACTTGGACTTGAGTCGAATACGCCCAAAATCCCTTTGTCAGGAGGAGAAGGACGGCCGCAACGGCCCCCCAACAGACGGACTTCATGAGATGACGTACGACGAGGAACATCGCCAAGATGGCGGCAACGGCCCATAGAATATTGTGGATTTGGGCAACCGTGATAACATCGATGGTCCCGCCCAAATGAGAGACGAGGACGAAAAGAAATCGAATGATCGGGTTGAAGAGAAGATGGTGAGGATGGAACAGATCAGAACCTGTCTTGATCGATTGGGCGTAGTTCAAGCTGTCGCCGGTCTGGGCGGCCGCCCGAAAGCCGTAAAGCAGGAAGAACGAGCCAACGGCCAAAAATAATATGACCAGCCATCGGAAAATTTCTGGACGGGAGGGCCCGGCATTGAGTTGTTTCAAGGCTTTTCCACCATGGCCATCTCTGAGCGGTTTCTTTCCTCAGACTCCGCCCGATTTTTTCCCATGCTATCACAAGGAAAAAAATGATGTCAAATTTCAAGCCAATACAAAGGTAATAAATGAAGTGACACCTTCCTTGGGGCGGCGCTTATAATGGCCGAGATTTTTTGATACAATACGAATCAAGTCTATGAAATTCGACATCGGACAGGACAAAAAAATCGTCCACTCATTGGCGTCCATGTTTTTCAGGCTAAAGCGAAGTTTCGGATTGGCCCTTTTTATGCTTTTGTGGACGCTATCCGTCTTCCTCCCCGGCCAGGAAGTCAAACGCATCTATATCGCCAATGATGATCACACCGATTACATCTGGGGAACGGATGAAGAAGCCCACCGCCGAGCCTTCCTGGACATGCTCGATTACTACCTCAACCTAGCGGATTCCACGGCCCGGCTGCCGGCCGAATTTCAGAGCCGATTTACTTGCGATGGGACGTTTTGGGTGTGGACTTATGAGAAGAACAAATCCCAAAGCGAATTCAACCGCCTGATCAGCCGGATCAAGAGCGGGCACATCAGCGTTCCCATGACGGCCCTGAATAGCTGTTACGGCGGCATGCCCGCTGAAGCCGTTCTGAGAAGCCTGTATTACGCGGGCCAGCTCGAACGGCGGTTCGGCCTGCGCTTCCGCCTGGCCTTGTCCCAGGAAAACCAAACCCTGCCCTACGGCCTGGGCGCCTTGTGGGCCGGCGCGGGTGCCGGATATTCGTGGAGGGGTATCTGCGGCTGCGCTTCCCGGGTCCCCGACGCTTGGAACCGCGAGCACGATGCTTACTGGTGGGTCGGCCCTGACGACAGCAAAATCCTCATGAAATGGAATTCCATGCTCCGTAACAACTACGACATCGGCGGCTATGCGGAGGCGCGCGGCATCCCTGACGTCATCGATTTTGTCGACTCGGACCCGGGCTTTCAGTCCCGCTTTCCCTACAGCGTTATAGGCATTTTCGGGTTCGGAGGGGATGATCTCCAGTCTATCACGGATAAATTTCCCGATGTCGCCCAACAGATGACGACGGCCAAGCGCAAGGTCATTGTCTCCAACGGGCTGGACTTTTTCGAGGATCTGGAAAAAAATTGCGGCAGCAGCTTGGCCTCGGTCTCCTCGAGCTTCGGGAATGAATGGGATCTTCTCTGCGCGTCCATGGCGGAGCTGTCGGCGCACGTCAAGCGGGCCGTGGAAAAATTGCGGTCGGCCGAGGCCCTGGCAGCATTGGTCAGCCTGCAGAATCCTTTGTTCATGCGGGGCCGGGAAGACGCCCGGCAAAAAGCCTGGCTGGATCTCGGTCTCTATTGGGAACATTGCTGGACGGCGGACGGCCCCGCCAGCCGCACGGCGCGGGCCCAGTGGCAAAGAAAAATAGCCGGCGAGATCGAACCTTATGTCGACAAGCTTTACCAGGAAGCGGCCGCGGCATTCGGGCGCATGATCATGCGTAAAGGAGGCCCGAACATCCGCTTTTACGTTTTCAACCCTTTGAGCTGGCCGCGGTCGGACATCGCGGATTTCTCGTACAACGGCCCCGACCAGGTCCACGTCGCCGATCTTTCGACGGGAGAAGAATCCTCCTCTCAGATCGTTCTCAGGGATGGCCAAAAATTTTTGAGAATCCTGGCTGAAGATGTTCCCTC
>JAPKZH010000102.1 GCA_026393905.1 Candidatus Aminicenantota bacterium | reverse complement strand
TAATCGACGGACTGGCGCATATGCCACTTCTGGGGCATGATGGGGTAGGGGTAGTCGCCCTTGGGCAGAACCCGGTCGGGAATGAAAGGGATATCCTGGGGTGTGGGGTTGCCGATGATCTCGGTCAGGATGCCGATGACGTTATGGAAGTAGCCCGTGCTGCGCAGGCCGCCGTTCCACCAAGTCGAGTAGCCCGCGCCCGACCGCATGATCGCGCCCGGCTTTCCCTCGGTCACAAACCGCTCGTGCATGGCCAGGCCGAGCAGGTCGGTTCCGACGGGAACGAGCGGGTCAAAATAATAGTTGAAGGGATCGCGGAAGGGCGGGCAGAACAGGACTGTCCCGGCCGGGCCGGATTGGTGGTGGTTGTAGAGAAACTGGGGATGCCACTCGCGATAGAGCTGCCGGCTGACGGCCTCGGTCTCCGCCTGGGTGACCATGTAGAAATCGCGGTTGTTGTCGTGACCGATGTATTTTTGGTAGAGACGCGGCAGGCCGCTCATGGATCGCTTCTGCGGGTCTTTTTCTCTCATATACCAGTTGGCCACAAGCTCCAGGCCGTCGGGATTGGCCGGTACGGCCAGCAGGATCACTTCGTCCAGGATGCGGAGCGTTTCGGCATCCCGGCCGCTCACCATCTGGTAGACAAGCTCGACGAGCTGCTGGGAGCCTACGATTTCGGTGGCGTGGAGGCCGCCGTCGATCCAGACAACAGCCTTTCCCTCGGCCGCCAGGTTCTTGGCTTCGACGTCAGTCAGCCCCTGGGCCAGTGCCAGCCGCCGGGAAATCTGCTTGTAGCGGTCGAGATTCTTCATATTCTTTGGAGAGGTGATGATGGCCATAATCATCGTCCGGCCCTCGGCCGTCTTGCCGATGTCCTTGAGGACCATCCGGTCGGATTCTTTGTCCAGCTTTTGCCAGAAGGCGACGAGCTGGGTGTAGTTGAGGAGTTGATAATCGTCGCCGATGTTAAACCCGAACTGCTCCTTAGGGCTCGTGATTTTTCCCTGGGCCGAGGCTAGAGAAAAGGCCAGAAGAAGGCAGAGAGAGAGACAAAAGATTTTTTTGGGGGAATTCATGCGCACCTCGCTTTTTTTCTTGGAGGAGTCATCATAGACGCCAGACTTATATCAAAGAATTATGGGGATGTCAAAAAACAAAAAACGGGGTCAAACCTCAACATTCAACATTTTAGGCTTTTATCAATTTCGGATAAGATGCAAGAGGAGGAGCTTACGACGCGTTTGCCTCCGCGCAGGATTTTTAAGCTTTTCATTTTTAGATTACGATAGCAAGAGGAGCCCGCTGGAGCCGACCGCGCTCCCGAAAAATTTATTTTGTTGAATGTTGAGGTTTGACCCCGGCTTTTTATAAAAACATTTTCTTGAACAGCTCGACCAGGCCGAGGGCGTAGTCCACCTGGATCAGAGGCGCCTTGGTCTTTTGCGCGATCTTGGTGAAGCGGCCGTCCTTGTTGCTGTCCTTGGTGACAAAGAGGCAGTCGGCGAACGGCGCGACGGCATCGATCATCCGCTCGTTGTCGCTTCCGGCCGGACCCCGCGTAGCCTCGCCGCCGACATGAACGCCGATGATGAAGATCTTGTTCTTTTTAAAGTAATCGACGAGCTTCTTCAAGCGCGCTTCTTCCGCATCGATGGTCAATCCCGAAGCGCCCATCCCTTTAAGGCTGGCGCCGATGGCGATGATGACCGTCTTATAGGGCGTTCCCTTGGCATATTTGGCGGTATCGGTATACACTTCGACGTGGAAGCCCTCCCCCGATTGCTTGCCGGCGAGTCCCACGCCCGCCTGGATCATTTCGATCGAAGGAACGTCACAGTAGTCATACTTAATGCCGGCCTCTTCCATAACGGCATTGACCGTATTGACATCGTTGCTCTGCCCGGCCGATGTGGTCAGCACGGGGAGTTGGGCTTTGGGCGGCGCCTGAGATAAGCCCGTTTGGCATAAAAAAGCTAACATTCCAACCGTCAAAAAAACCATCGCTTTTGTTTTCATATCTATTCGTCCTCCTTGACTTAGGGTTTTCGTTCAAGCCTTTTTTTCAAGGATGAGGCAGCGCTTCCATCCCTGCCATCCTCATTCTCCGGGAACATGACCCCTGGACATATTTCGACTCAAATCTATTTATCTCTGGGGCTCCGGCTCCGTCAGGATGTCGATCATGCGAACGGCTTTCTGCCATGTCTGAGAATAGGGCTTGCCGCGTCCTCGGCTCCGTTTTGCGCCGTCATAGAAGCCGAAATGATTATATTTCACGAGCAGCTTGTCCCCAAGCTCCCACCATGCGTTCACGACCTTGTTGGCGTTCTCCAGGCAGTATTTGGTCAAGAGTTCCCGGGCTTTGGCCGGGCTCTTGGCATAGAGGTCCTGGGCTTGTTTGTCGATCTCGGTGGTCTTTTGGACGGCGGCGGCTTCGTACTCGAGCTGCGCTTTTTTCACGTCTTCGATGGCTTCGGAATAGACGACCTGGGTGTGGAAATCGACATAGTCGAAGGCCCAGCGCGCCGAGCCTCGGTTGAATTCGAAGTGATCGCCCACGCTGAAGGACTTGGGAAGGTCGTTGATCCCGGCATAGAGCGGCATATAGCAGGATGTGTCTTGAGGGCCAAAGGCCAGCCAGACAATCCCGCCTATCGGGTCGGGCAGCCAGCTTCGGCACTGGACAAGGCTCGTGTATTCGACGTTGGAGACCCCGATCAACCGCGTGTTCCGCCAGTAGTTGGGATTCTGGTAGGGGCCGCCGCGGATGCCCTTGACGGGGTCGAAGATCGTCCCGTAGCTCTTGTCGCGGGTCATGTTCATGACATCCTGGACGGAGATTTTCTTGTCGGGCTTGACCGAGAAGGGCAGATCCATGTTCTGGGTTTCCGGGCTGATTTTCAGCGAGGGGGCGACGATGTCGAAGAACCGCCACAGACGCGATCTCCGGCCCTGGCTGCTCATGGCGCTTCCCTCGGCCGGGGAGTAGGCCCGCTTGAAGCTGAAAGGCTTGCTGCCGGCCGGGTCATAGAGCTTCTGCTCGATGGCCAAGGATATGACATTGGGTGAGGCCATGTAGAAATCTTTGTTGTTGAGATCGATCTCGCCGATCCGGGATTCGTTCGGGCAGACGCTGACGTTGTCATCGGGGATGCGCTGGGCGCACCAGACGGCGCCCGGCTTTCCTGTTTCGGGGGCCCACAGCGGGCCGGCCGGCATGATCTCGAAAATCCAGACTTCGTTGGGGTCGGAGACGGCCAGCATTTCACCGTCATCGTTGAATCCATAGCCGTATTTCTCGGCCGCATCTCCCATGACCTTGATCGCTTCGCGGGCGGTCTTGGAACGTTCCATGGCGATCAGGGTCAGCATGGTGATGTCGAACTTCGCCGCGGGCGTGTTGTTGACCAGCTTGCGGACCGTGCCGATCGTGGACTCCGAAATGGCTACCTGATTCTCGTTCATGTAGCCGAACATGCCGCGGTGGTAGGCGAACGTGTGCGGGATTTCCGGGATCTCAAGGCCGGTGAAATCCTTTTTGTACAGCTCCCACTTCAGGCCTTCTTTAGGCGGCCAGGTTTTATACTGGTTGATGTGATAGACCTTGCGCGTGGAGCCGGGCTTGTGGTCCGCGGCGAGGATGTGGCCCCAGGTCCAGTCGCACGTCCCGCAATCGCAGGTGTGCGTCGTCATAGTCGATCCGTCGACGGACGCGCCTTTCGCGACCATGATGACCGTGCAGGCATCATGGCGAAGATCCAGGAAAGGATCGTCTTCTGCGTTGGCGGCCTTGTCAGGGCCGACAAGGGCGAAAACTCCGACGAGTAGAAGTGCCGTCAGCAGGCCGACGAACGGCCATCGCTTTTTTAATAACATTTCATGCCTCCTTATTAATTGCCGGGGTCAAACCTACTCATTACGCAAGCTCCCCAAGAAAATTATGCGTAACGAGTAGGTTTGACCCCATTTTATTTCTCGGCTTCCGTGTAGACATCCATCATCCGCACGGCTTTTTGCCAGATCTGGGGCGCAGCCTTGCCTCGGGCCCGACTCCTTTTCTCAGGATCGTAGAAACCGAAATGATTGTATTTGACCAGCAGCCTGTCGCCGAGCTCCCACCAGGCCGCCACGACTTTGTTGGCATTGTCCAGGCAATAGTTAGTTAAAAATTCAGCGGCCTTGGCCGGACTTTTAGCATAAAGCTCCTGGGCTTTCTGATCGATCTCCGGGACTCTTGTCACCGCGCCGACTTCCCATTCCAGCTGGGCTTTTTTGATGTCCTCGAGCGTTTCCGAATAGGCGATCTGGGCATGAAAGTCGGTGTAATCGAATGCCCAGCGGGCAGAGCCGCGGTTGAGCTCCCAGTGGTCGCCGATATTGAATGATTTGGGCACAGCCGCGACCCCGGCATAAAACGGCATATAACACGACGTGTCCTGAGAGCCCCAGGCGAGCCAGGCGATCCCGCCAATGGGAGCAGGCAGCCAGCCTCGGCATTGGGTCACCGTAGTGTATTCCGCTCCTCGTGTCCCGATCGTCCGCGTGCCGGCGTAATAATTCGGGTTGGCATAGGGGCCTCCCCGGATACCCCTGACAGGATCGAGCGGTGTTCCCCGGCATTTATCGCGTGTCATCGTCATGACGTCCTGGACGGATATCTTCTTGTCCGGTTTCACGGAGAAGGGAAGGTCCATGTTAGGCGTTTCGGCCGTGAATTTCTGGGAAGGCGCGACGATGTCGAAGAAGCGCCAGAGCCGAGACCTGCCTCCGCTGGTGGCCGCGCTTCCCTGGGATGGAGAATAGGCCCTTTTCCAGCTGAAGGGCTTGCCGCTCGCTGGGTCATACAGGCCATTTTCCACGGCACAGGAGACGGCATTCGAGGAGGCCATGAATAGATCGGGGTTGTTGAGGTCGATCTCCCCGATCCTCGACTCGTTCGGGCAGACGCTGACCTGGTCGTCGGGGATTCTTGCCGCGCACCAGACGGCGCCCGGCTTCCCGCTTTCCGGCGTCCACAGCGGGCCGACCGGCATGATCTCGAAGATCCAGACTTCTTTCGAGTCGGCCACGGCCAGCATCTCGCCGCCGTCGACAAAACCATACCCGTATTTTTCGGCCAGCGAGCCCATGAGCTGGATGGCTTCCCGCGCCGTCTTGCACCTCTCCATGGCCAGGAGCGTCAGCATCGTGATGTCCATTTTCGGGGTCGATGTCGTATTGCCGATCTTGCGCTGGTTTCCGATGGTCGATTCGCCCATAGCCAACTGCTGGTCGTTCATGTAGCCGAAGACGCCGTGGACATAGCCGTAAGTGTGTGGCGGCTGGGGGATTTCCAAGCCGGCAAAATCCTTTTTGATCATGTCCCACTTCAGTCCTTCTTTGGGCGGCCACGTCCGCATCTGGGAAATGTGGTAGATCTTGCGCATTTCGCCCGGCTTATGATCGGCGGCGGGCACGTGGCGCCAGGTCCAGTCGCAGATGCCGCAGTCCGCCGTGTGCGTGGCCATGACCGACCCGTCGGTCGAGGCATCCTTCCCGACCATGATGACCGTGCAATTGTCGGAGGAAATTATTACGTCGAAAGATTCATCGGCTATGTTTTTTAGCGAATAATGGGTGCTTAATGAGCTTATGAAGAGGATCGAAACGGCGAATAAGAGAAAAATCGGTGTTTTCTTTAATGACATGTCTCAACTCCATGATCTAGGGACACCTGTTGAATCCTCAAAATGTCCTCAGTTTTTTATTTCAACTCAATTGCTCGTCCGAGAATAATACAAAGTGATTCTCTTCCAATTAGTAGAGATCGAAAAGGGTAATGATCTGGAAACGGCTGAAGCGACCATGGAGGGTTTAGCCTTCCCGGATCCTCCTTCGAGGGCAGCCGGCTCGGAAGAAGCCGGCCGGACACTCTTGGACGGAAACCCTTGGCAGGGGTTTCCTTCCAACGGTCGCTTCGCTCCCTGCCTTCCTTCCAAGGAGCATCTTCCGATGAATTCTTGCGGTGACATTGAGATCTGTTCTGGAATAGAGACTCGAGCAGGGCAGAAAACCCCGCCCCGCGACCATGGAGGGCTCGGGAACGGCGTGAAAAACCCGGATGGGGAGCGAGGCCGTTTCCGGATCGTTTCCCAGACGATTTTTCCCCACACAAAATGGAAGAGAACCAATAAAGTTTGTTTCTCACTCGTGATAAACGCTTTTCGGATCAGCCTTCCCCGGGTCGTGGAAATAGTGCCCCACTCCGTTCTTAACGACCTCCGCATACCGGGGGATGCCCTGAATCCGGATGGCCTTGTCCGGGTTCTTCTTGGAGTATTGACGGATGATCTCGAGCGACACGGAGCAGTGCTGCCCGACGCGTTTTTCCATCGGCCATCCGTTCTTGTCGTAAGAGACGAACAATTTTTTCTTTTTGGAAAGGCTTAGCAAAAACGGGTCTTTGCCGTCGAGAAGAAGCTTGACCGTCTTAGGGCCGGTCGGCTGGTCGAGGAAGGGGATAGGCGCTTCAAGCAGGAAGGGAAGCGTATCGGAAAAATCGCCGATCTCCCTGTGGGACAGGCCGCGGAACCCGGACGGAGAACCCTCGACATGGTTGTCGAACCCTTCCATGGCCTTGACGGTCATCGCCGTCAAGGTCGCGATCTTCGCCGATTTTTCGGGGGCGACGATACAGTTGGTGACGGGAAACATGGTCTCCGCGCCGTGCATGTCGATGGCGATATCCACCTTGTCC
>JAPKZH010000190.1 GCA_026393905.1 Candidatus Aminicenantota bacterium | reverse complement strand
ATAATTGCTGAAATGACGTTTAATTTTAATGGCTAGATTATAAGCGTGTCTTTTCGCTCTTGTCAAGCAAAAATTCTATATATGCTATCTCTCTTCATAATTTCTACTATATATTGTATTTACCTTGGCGTTAGGTGTGCCTTACGATACCCAAAACGAGACCGTAAGTCAATAGAATTTTTAACTTCCTCTATTTGAGGGTCCACTTCCCGGCTTCTTTTTTTAGGGAAAAAACAGGCCTTTCGCTTGATTTTAAGGTCACTTTTGTCTCCAAAGGTTGCGGAGTCAGCATGATACGGAGCGTATAGGAGCCTTCGGGGATTTTTACGGCTTCCCCGCCCACAAAACCTCTGGCCTTGACCTCCCCTTTCTCGTCGAGAACCATATATTCAATTTTCAATGCCTGCTCGAGGGCGGACAGCAGCCCCTTGGCATCTTTGGCATCCAGGTACATCCCTTCTGTGGACTTGGCAATGGCTTCCAGCTGCTCCCGAGATTCCTTCTCCTTGATGTCGAACCCCACGATGTGGACCTTGAGGTCCAAGCCTGACTTTTTGATCGCAGGAGCGATCGACTTGATATCCCCGTTGCAGCTTTCGATCCCGTCCGTCACAAGGACGACGCTCCCATTCGGCAGCTTTTCAAAGTCCTTGATCGCCTGGAGCACGGAGAGAACAAGCGGCGTCCTCCCTTTCGTTTGGATCTTGTTCACCATCTCCACGAGCTTGGCTTTCTGGACAGGCCCGATGGGCATCAGAAGCTCCGTATCCTGGCAGGCTTGTTGATAGGCATCCGTCGGATAGCGATGGCCGTAGACCCGGAAGCCCACGTTCATCGTCTCCGGCAGGCCGTTGATGATCTGGGTCAGGACCCGCCGGGCCACGGTGATCTTGGTTTCCTTCCCGATCAGCCCGGTCATGGAATTCGAGGCGTCCATGATGATCTCGACGTTCTTGGCGATCTCCTTCTCAGCGCCTTTCTCAAAATCCACTTTGATATAGGCCGGGCCCAGCCTCTTGACCGTTGACATATAGATCGGCACATGCCCACAGCAGAATTCGAGCATCAAAGCGCCGAGGGCGACTCTGTAAATATCCAGCCTTTTTTCACTGCTTGTTCCGTCCCAGCTTCCATCTCCGTTCTGATGGTCAACCAGGAACCGGCACATCCAATCTTTCCATATACGCCAGTCGTCACCGCCGGCCATAAACATCGCCCGCGTGCCGTAATACCAATAATAGAATGCATAGCCGTCTCCCCGCGGTTCAATATTCCAGCGCGGCGCATAATCCTGCATAAATCGCAGAGCGGGAGGAATCGCAGGATCCTGAGGAAATCCGCAGAGCTGTAAGGAGAGAGCTCCCATTCCCGCTCTCGCGCAAGAATCGCCACTGTCTCCGGGAGAGTCGTACCTGAACGAGCCGTCCTTCTTGCCCTGGAGAGACCGGACGAACTTGGCGGCCGAGGGGAAAGCCCATTCGGGAACGGAGAAGCCAGCGTTAGCGGCGGCTTTGAGGGCAAGGATCTGCCAGCCTGTAACCGAGATGTCGCTGTCCGTGCTGTCCGGATAATATCTCCAGCCTCCGTAGGCAGGAGAGTCGGGCTTGATCAGCCCGCTAAGCGTCTCGGGCTTGTGATCCGTGTTCTGAGAGCGGATGATCAAGTTGAGGGCATCCACCAGCGCTTCGATCATGGCCAGCGTCGCGATCGCATGTTGGTACATCTCGCGCGTCCCAAGTTGTCCTCCGTAATAAGCAGCATCCTTTGATCCATCCGGGTATTTTGAGATAGGCTTATACTGTGATTTCAAGTAATTGATCGCTCCGTTGATGTTGGCGGAATAATCTTTTTGGGAGCATTTGCCGCCTATAAAAGCCTGGAGAGAAAGACCGGTATACGCTTCTTCATATCCCGACCAGGAACCGTCCTTTTGTTGTTTGGACGCCAAGAAATCGAGGGCTTTAAGGAGGGCTTGCCGGACTTCCTCCGGCGTCGCCGGGGGTTTTTGAGGCTTTCCGGCATAGATGGTGTATTCGGCGCCCGTATTTTTTCCACCGCGGATCCGCACTCTCAGCCAATAAGTCCCCGGCTTGAACTTCATCTTGACGATTTCCTCGCCTTTTCCGGCTTCACGCCACCACGATTCATCCAACCTGTTTTCTTTTGGATCGAGGAGCTCAAAATTCCATCTCACCCCTGGAACGCCGGAAAGCTGCATGACGATCGTGTCAATCCCAGGCTCGGGGACGTTAAGAACATAATAGTCCGTGTCGTCACTTCGATTGATTCGGCCGGTCAGCAGCCCATTCAGTTTGATCTCACGGGCCCGTTCTTTGGAATCGTTCGGCTCGGATTCCTCGTTCTCCTGCCAGGGCCCGATAAGACGCGTACTCAGGACATATTTGTTTGTGATATTTTTTTGAT
>JAPKZH010000296.1 GCA_026393905.1 Candidatus Aminicenantota bacterium | reverse complement strand
ATTATTAAACCAAGCCTTCCCGGGATGTCAAACAAATTCATTTGAATCTTCGCTTCCGTGGGCTTATGCTATAAATAAATGGAAATCGCAAAATCCGTGACTCTGAAAAAAGGGACGAGAATTTTCCTGTTCCTCCTCGTCTGGGCCTTTACGGCCTGGCTGGTCTACCCTCTCATCGCCCTCGATACGGTCGACCTCCGCAGCTCATTAGAATATTTCTACCGGGCGGCCGGGGGCGTCGTCATCATGATCATCCTTTTCGGGAAAACGGTCGTCGACCTCTTGTTTTCCCAGGATCTTTCGCGGAAAAAATCGTATCTCTATGTCGCCTTCCTCACGGTCTATTCGATCGCCCTGGCCGGGGGGATCATCTTTATGGCCATCCGGATCCTCCTTCTCTACCTCAACAAGAATAGCTCCACTTTCACCGGCGGGGACGTTCAGTACTAGGCTCACTCTCCCTTTGGACTAAGTTCAAAACAGCTTCTATCGCAGTCTTTTTTGGGGGATGGGTCGGCTTTCCGTTCCGTGGACAAGTCGCTCGGTGGAAACAGGATCAGATGAGCGGGGAGAAATCCGGGAAAACCTCATCGGCCGTCAGGTTGTGAAAATTATGGGCTCGGATTCAGAAGGTAAAATTTAGAAGCCGCCGCCACCACCACCGAATCCGCCACCCCCGGGTCCGCCGAATCCGCCGCCGAAGCGCGGATTGACGACATTGCTGTAAACCGAGCCAAAGGTGTAGCTGAAGCCGACGGAGAGGGAATAGCTGAACTCGGTCGCCAGCTCTGTCCGGCGCAGGAGCAATTCTTCGAGCGTGGCCTCGCCTTTCCGCAGTGCGAGCTGGTCGTGGACCGCGGAATAGCGGCCGTCCATGGTCAGGGCCAATCCCTTCCAGATACGCAGCGACAGATTGGCCGAGACCCTCAGCTTGTTATAAGCGAAATTTTTGAAATAGTTGGACCCTTCGACGGAAACTTCGGCGTTCCCCCAAGGTTCGGACATAGACAGAGTGATGGTCAGAATCTCGTTCAACAGCTTTTCCGACATCTTGCCGTAGACGGTCTCCTCGAGGTATTTGGCGTAGATGAAGCCGAGGCGGTAGAGGACGCGGAGCTGGCGCCGGGTCGAGAGGGAATAGGGGAAGAAATTGTATTCTATGGCCGGGGCGATGGTAAAACCGATATTGATATTGCTGTACGTCGAATGATTAACGTTGACGAAGGCGCCCGCCGACCAGTGTTCGCCAAGACTTTGGACGAAAAGCCCGTCAAAGGCGCTGGATTTTGCCGAGCTCGTCTCCTGATAGTCCTCGTAATCGAACTTGCTCTCATCGAGGCTCGCCGAAAATCCCATACGGATTCTGGATTCGGGCGTCACCCGGTTGATGGAGACGTTGCCGTTGACCGAATCGTACTTTCGGGATTGTTCGCCGTTCAGTCGGCCGCGGGCGCTGAAGCTGAAAACCCAGAAGTTCCATTTGTCGACGACCGAAGTGGGCCTCACTTTGCCGTTCGTGCTCAGCGAGAGGATTTTGGAGATCGGTGTCCGGGCGGCATAGGGAGCCAGGCCGAGTTTCAGGATCTGGACCAATCCTTTGCGGATCTCGTCTTCGGTCTCCGTCCGGTTAGAGTAAAATTTGAGCTCATTTCTCAGCTCTTCATACGTGTTCAGGCCGATAAAGGCGAGCGTATATTCGCGGCCGCCCCCTCCCGTGCGCTGTTGGGTGATCAAGACATGGACATCGGCTTCCTTGCGGTCCCTGACATAGTTGACGAATGTGATTTCCGTCCGGATATAATCCATGTCGATGCGGGCGCCGTCGAGGAAAACCTTGGGCGCGGCTTTCTTCATCTCATCGAGGCTTGGGCTTGCCGTCTCTTGGGGGCGGGCGCAGGGAACAGAAATGAGAAAGAAAAGAGGTAGGGCTCCGAGGATGATCGCCGCGTGTTTTTTCACCGTCATGCTCCTTCTTGAATTCGATCCGGGCAGTCCTGAAACCGCGCCGAATCTAGAGTTCCAGGCATACCAATTTCAATATTTAGACGCATACCGATTCCTTTTCTTCCAAAATTTCAGCTTGTTTTGTTCGGGAATTGGCAAATATCAGAACATCGATAGAAAATTAGGGAAGAAAGGCCGGATTATAGCAGAAACGGGCGAGAATTCATATCATTTCCGGGGACTCGTAAGCATCTCCGTTTGTTTGATTTTCTATCGGTGCCGGAATCGCCCCCGGGCCCCTGGGGAACCAGTCCCGTCGGTTCCCCCCGTCGAAAAGCCGAGGGGGCCCCCCTCCACTAGGGGGCCTCGGGGGCGATTCCGACACCTCTTTGAAATCACATATATGGAGATGCTCCCCGGGGACTCAGGGAAGCTGCTTTGGCCGGTCGGCCAGGGCATCGATGTCCGAGAGCTTCAGGCGGACACTGACGATAAAAGGCGATTCGCCCTCGATCCAATGGCCGTAGGTCGTGGCCACGCATGTCCCATCGGGAAGGACTTCCACACCCGGGTAAGCGCAGTCCCCATCTTTATGGTTATCCATCAAGCGGATCCTGTATTGGCCTAAGCGACCATGGGCAATATCATCATACGTTCCCACCCAGGCCACCCAATCGCCGCGCCAGGGGGAGTCGGCGGCCATATCGCGAAAGGAGATAAAGAGCCTTCCGTCCGGAGCATACTTGGCCGTATGGCGGTCTCCCGTGATGGAAGCAGGGAGTTCGCGAGGGGCCGTCCAATGTTGGCCCTCATCGTCTGAAAAAATCACAAATGAATTCCGGGTCCGCGTATTCTCGCGCAGGAGGGCGGCGATTTGTTTTCCATCCGGCGAGCGGACGGCGCCCGGCTCGCACAAATGGATTTTGTCGGACTTAAAAATTTCTTCGGGAAACGACCAGGTCAGGCCGCCGTCCCGTGAAAACGTCTTGAAGAGCGTCATGATCTTGGCGGCAGACCCGTTTTTCTTGAAAAACCTGCCGTCATCGTGGAAGAGGGCCATGTCATTGCCGTTTTTGAGCCGGACCAGGCTGGACATTGTCACGATTCCTCCCCAATCGCCCACCGGAGCCAGCGGCGTCCAGCTTTCACCGTCATTTTCTGATTTGGACATCCGGCACGGGTAGAGCCCCGAAAAAAGAATCAGTCTTTTTCGGCCGGCTTTATCGATGATCCGATAGATCGTCGGTGTTTCCAGGCTTGAGGCCCAGTTCTCCGGAACCGGGAGTCGGCCACTCCATGACAACCCGCCGTCCGTGCTTTTTTTTAGGCAGATCGCGCCTTTTCCATGCCCTTTGGGGTACACGCAAAGGATCGTTTTTTGGTCTTCAAGCAGGACCGTGGTTGGATGGCCGAGATACTGCCCGGGCTCCTTATCCACGATCACCTGCCGGTCCTTCTGCGCCGCAAGATCGACGAGAGGAATGGTGATGGCTTTTTGAGCCATCTCGATAGATTGCCGCGAAGCGTGGAGGATTCTTTGGGAGAATAAGAAAGTCATCAGAAGGGATATTGACAGAAAACAGAAAAATCGACCTTGGGTCATCCTGTCTTGGATGGGTAAGAACATATTCAAATTATAGAAGGAGGCCCTTGGTGAATCAATAAAATATTGTTTGATCGCAGCCAAGGCTTCATCCTAGGCGGGATGGCGATCCTTTGTCATAAGCCGGACCTATGCACCGGCTGCGAGATGTGCACGATCGTCTGTCCCCACGGCGTGTTCGGCATGAACGGCCGGAAGGCTGAGATTGTCCGGTACGAGGCCTGCATGGAATGCGGGGCTTGCCGGATGAACTGTCCGTTTGATGCGATCACTGTCGGCAGCGGCGTCGGCTGCGCTTTTGCCTTGATGAAAGCCGCTGTGACAGGGAAAAAAGAGTCCTGTTCCTAATACAAACGTAATAAATAAAATGACAATGTATGGGGGGCGCTTAGGCCGTCCTCAAGCCCCCGTAGCGGAGGTGGGCCCCGGACACTCTTGGAGGAGGACCCTTTCACAGGGTCCCCCTCCAACGGGAGGCGGGAATACCCGCCCGCCCTGCCACCCCTCCAAGGAGCACCCTCCCATGAATTCATCGCCAGATGCTCCTGGGAAGGAAGGCAGGGAGCGAAGCGACCGTTGGAAGGAAAACTCTACAAAGGGTTTCCTTCCAAGAGTGTCCGACGGGACTGGTTCCCCGGGGCCCGGGGGCTAGGGGCGGCCTAAGCGCCCCCCGAACGGGGATGTCATTTTAATTATTGCGTTGATATTAGTATTTTGAAACGGCCATTAAGACAGGGAGGAGGCCAGATAGTTGGCCTCCCCCCATGAAGATGATGTGAGGTTAAGAAGAAGAGATAGCGATGCTGGCCTCCGGCCTCAATTGGCCCGTCCTAAAGACCTCAAAGAATCGGCGACGCGACCTACGGCCAGGATATAAGCCGCTTCCCGCATCGTGACCTTGTGCTTTTCCATGACTTTGACGACTTCCCAGAAGGCTTTCTTCATTTTCTTCTCGGTCTTTTCCCGGACTTCCTCCTCCGTGAAGAAGTATCTCTGAAGGTTCTGGACCCATTCCAGGTAGGAGACCGTGACGCCCCCCGCGTTGGCCAGGATGTCGGGAGCGACCAGGACTTTTTTCTCGGCCAGGATCTCATCCGCTTCGAGAGTTGTCGGTCCGTTGGCTCCTTCAAGGACGATCTTCGCCTTAATCTTCGCGGCGTTCTCCTTGGTGATCTGACCCTCGACGGCGGCGGGAATCAGGATATCCAAGGGCAGGGCGATGAGGCTTTCGTTGTCGATCGGCTCTGTTTCCGGGAAATTTACCAGGGAACCGGTTTGAGCGATCTGTTTTTCCACTTCATAAGGATTAATCCCTTTTTCGTTAAAGATGCCGCCAAACATATCCGTGGCCGCGATAACCGTGCATCCGGCATCGTGAACAAGCTTGGCGATTGAGGAGCCGACGTTGCCGAACCCGAGAACGGCCACCTTTTTCCCCTTCAGGGACTGGTTCAGGTATTTCGAGGCTTCATCCAGGACGAAGAACAGGCCGGTGCCGGTGGCCATGGCTCTTCCGAGAGAGCCCCAGAGATGAACGGGTTTCCCGGTGACCACGGCAGGCTCGACGCATCCGCGCCCTTGGCTGTAAGCTTCTGCAATCCAGGCCATGGTCTGGGCGTTGGTGAACATGTCGGGCGCGGGAACATCCTTATACGGCCCGATGATGTCCCGGATAGCATAGGTGTATTCCTTGGTCAGCTTTTTGAGCTCGTTTTCGGACATCTTGAGCGTGTCGCAGATGATGGCGCCTTTGCCTCCTCCGAAGGGGAGGTCGACGACGGCGCACTTCCAGGTCATCCACGTGGCCAGGGCCTTGCATTCGCTGATCGATGCATCCGGAGAATAGCGGACGCCTCCCTTGGCCGGCCCGCGCACCGTGGAGTGCTGGACCCGGAAGCCGGTGAACGTCTCGGCGCGGCCGTCGTCGAGCGTAATGACGAGATGGACGGTGAGTTCCCTTTCGGGATACTTAAGCCGCTGGTATATCCACGGCTCGAGGTCGAGATAGCCGGCGGCCCGCTCGAACTGCATGGTCGCTTCGATGAACGGGTCGTATTCCTTTTCCTTGTAGACGGGGATGGGGCTGATGTATTTGATCTTTGCTTCTTTGGCCATGACTTTATCTCCCGTCGATCTCTTTCACCAGAAGATAAAGGAGCTTGTCGTAACCCGCCTTCTGGAAATGGAGGATGGGGATCTTGCGCCCGCGGTGATAGAGATATTTTCCGTCGACGCGCTGGGCCCTTTTTTTGGGGGCTTTTGCCGGCGACGGAACTTCCTCGGCGCCCGGCCAGGGAATGATTTCGGCGACCTTGCCGGGTTCCACGATTTCGAGTTCAGGCATCTCGTCCCGAACTTTTTCTTTGATGGCTGTCGATGATTTTGAATAAGTGCTCATTTTACCTCCTTTATGATCGATCTTATGATCACTTGAACACGCCATCATTAAAGCAAGTCCCGTGCCAAAAATTAACTTATTGAATTTAAATGAATTAATATTTAATGGAGGTATAGCTATAGCATTTTGCTATATAGCATTTTGCTATATAGTTGGTCAAATTTCAAAATTAAACAGAAGTTTTAAATCAAAAGTAATGGTTCTCTTCTATTTCGTGTGGGCAGAAAAGGGAAACGATCTTGACGCCGTTCACTTTTGTTTAAGTTTTCGGAACAGCGAGGTGGGATGGATGCCGAGGATTTTGGCCGCCTGGGTTTTATTGTTGCCCGTCGCGGCCAGGATTTTTTCGATGTATTTTTTCTCGATCTCTTCGAGCGTCGGAAAGGGTCCCTCGAAGGTCAGCTCGTCGAGGACGGGGCTTCCTTGGCTCTTTTTATAATCCCGGATCTCCAGGGGCAGATGGGAAAGCGAAATTTCTTCGTCCGCGAACAAGGCCATGATCCTCTCGATGATGTTCCGGAGCTCACGGACATTTCCCGGCCAAGGGTACTCGAGCATGGCGGCCGCGGCTTCCTGAGAAATAGCTTTATAGGCGCGTTTGAGCTCGTGGTTGAATTCATCCATGAAGGACAGCGCCAGGGGCACGATGTCTTCTTTCCGCTCGCGCAAGGGGGGGACGAAAATAGGCACGACGTTCAACCTGTAATACAGGTCGGAGCGGAACTCCCCCTTTTCCACGGCGCCGGCCAGGTCCTGGTTCGTGGCGGCGACGACGCGGATGTTCACCCGGATCTGCTTCTCTCCGCCGAGCCTGGTAAAAGTCCCCTCTTCCAGGACCCGCAGCAGTTTCGCCTGGAGGTTCAAGGACATGTCCCCGATCTCGTCGAAAAAGACCGTGCCCTCGTCTCCCTTTTCCAGAAATCCGATCTTTCTCTTCTTGGCATCCGTGAAGGCTCCGGCCTCGTAGCCGAACAGCTCGCTCTCCAAGAGATTCTCCGGGATGGCGGCGCAGTTGATCTCGACGATCGGCTTTTCGGCGCGAGGGCTGTGATAGTGGATGGCCTTGGCCAGCAGCTCTTTGCCCGTCCCGCTCTCACCTTGAAGCAGCACGGTCGTTTTGTCCGAGGCGGCCACCCTCTTGGCCATCTGTAAAAGGTCTTTCATGGTCCGGCTCTCGGCGGCGATTCTTCCGAAGTAATACCGGCCTTTTTCCGTGTTGAGGTGATCCTGGACCATGATCCTGAGCGAGAGAGTCTCGAGGGCGCGTCGGATGGTGTTCTTCAGCTCGTTGGTCTTAAATGGTTTGAGGAGATAATCATAAGCCCCGAGCTTCATGGCTTCGACGGCTTTCTCCAGAATCTCGTAGGCCGTCATCATGATGACGATTGTCTCCCGCTCCATGTCCTTGACCCGCTTGAGGACCTCGATGCCCGAAATGCCCGGGAGCATGAGGTCGAGGAGGACGAGGTGGGGCTTGTATCGTTCAATGATGTCCAGGGCCGTTTCCCCCGTGTCGGCCACATGGACCTCATAATCTTCCTTTTCCAGGATCTTTTTGAGGTTGCTGAGAGTCAGGATTTCATCGTCGACGATGAGAATGGAATAGGTGCTCACGAAATGACCTCCTCATCCTTGACGAGAATCCTTCCCTTTTGGCGAATCGGCAGGATGATCGAGAATGTTGTGCCTTGGCCGGGCTGACTCCGGCAGAAGATATCGCCGCTGTGGTTTTTGATATAGCTCAAACTGATGCTGAGGCCGAGGCCCGTGCCCTGGCTTTTTTTGGTCGTGAAGAAGGGGTCGAAGATTTTCTTGAGGTTCTCCGGCGGAATGCCGACGCCGGTGTCCCGGATATCGACCTGGATCTCCTCTTTAAACTTTACTTTTGTTGTCTCGACGGTCAAGTTTCCTCCATTGGGCATGGACTGGGCGGCGTTGATGAGCATATTGGTCAGGACTTGGCGGATCTGGTTCAAATCGGCCGTGATCTGGGGCAGGGAGGGTGAGAGGATCTTCTGGATCTTGGCTTTGCGGAAAATCGGCTGGTGGCTCAGGAAGGACAGAGTGTCTTCGATAAGCTGGTTGAAGTTGACCTTGGTGAATTGGGGGGGCGTCGGGCGGGCGAAGTTGAGGAGGCCGCGGATCGTTTCGGATATCCTGTAGACGTTTTCGAGGACGACTTCGATCTCTTCCTTGTTTTTAGGGTCCGTGGCTTCATCCCGGAGAATTTCCAGGTAAGAAGAGATGCCGAGCAGGGGGTTGTTGATCTCATGGGCGGCGCCGAGCGCCAGCTGGCTCAGAGCCGAAAGCTTTTCATATTCCGCCAGCTGCTTACGCAGGCGCTCCCGCTCGGTGACGTTTTCGATCGTGACCGTCACGCCGAGGATATTCCCGGCTCCGTTTTCAAGCGGGAAAAAGGACAGGTTGAAATACTCATCGCCCCTGCCGCGGTCGATTTTTTTCTCTTCGAGCTGGTGGCGTTTGGCTTGAATCACGGTGTTCTCGAAGGTGATTTCCACCTCGCGGTCGCTAAGCCAGGGGAGGACTTTGAAGATGTCCTGCCCTTTTTCAAGTTTTGGCAGGTTGAAGAGCTCCTTGACCTCCTTGTTGTAATGGGCGATTTTGCCGGAGGTGTCCAAGGCGATGACCCCCAGGGAGAGGCTGTCGATCAGGTTATAGATGTATTCCTCGGAGAGGCGGAGCTCCTGGGCGAGCTGCTCGCTTTCTTTCACTTTGTTCTCGAGTTCAACGTTGATCTGGTCCACCTCTTTCTTCTTCGACCGCGCCTCCTCCAGTGCGATCTGGAGGTTGCGGGTCAGCTTCTGCAAAAGCGAGGTGGTCCGGCGCGAATAAAGGGCGGAGAGAAGCGCGAGCAACAGGAAGAATGGGATGAACAAGGTGAGGATGATCCGGTTGACTTCCCTCAAGGGGATAAGGGCCTCGTCCAGGTCGATTTCCGAAACGAGATAAAAATTGGCCTGGGCATACCTTTTATAGGCGCACAGGACCTTTTGGCCGCGGTAGTCGGTATGGGCGATGACGCCCCGGCTTCCGGTGTGAGGATTCCTCTCCTTCTTGTCGAAACCCCAGGTCACGAACGGCTCGCCGCCAAGCTTGGTCGGGGACAGCAGCAGGCCCTCCGGGTTGACGATGAACAATTCGCTGGTGGATCCGATCCTCAGGTCGAAGAGGAGGCTGTAGAAGTTATTCAGGTTCAAAGAGGCCGCCGCGACGCCGATGATCTCGTTTTTCCGGTTGTAGATCGGATGAGAGAGGATCATGACTTGCTGATTCAGAATATCGGAATGGAAGATGCCGGCGTTGAAGGATTTTCCTTGTTTGGAGATCTTAAAATATTCTCTCTCGGCGATATTGCCCTCGATTTTTCTGTTGATGGAGAGGACGATGTTTCCCTCGAGATCGGCGACGGCCAGGAAGTCGAACCATTTCTTTTCGCGGATCGGGGACTCGAGAAACGGCTGGAACTTCGAAATCTCGGCGATGCTGTCGACATCCAGCTTGGAATAGGCTTTCAGGTCCATTTCCCGGTCCTGGAGGAAGGTGGTGATCGTCTTGGAATTTTCCTCGACGGTGTCCGCCAAGCGGTTGTAGATCTGGTCCTTGATCAGAGAGGACATTTCATGATTCACGGCCAGGTAGAGGAGGAGAAAAGGGCTGATGAAGAGAAGCAGGGTCAGGAGCGTGTTGCGCGTCGTCAACTTTTTATAGGACTGTTCGGCGGAGGACGGCTGGGGGGCGGCGGTTGTCGGCATCATGAAGAAATTATTGTATCAGAAAATGGAAAATTTGAAACCCTTTGCCATTTCCTTTATAATTCGGCCGAGTTGTTGAAAGGTTGGATTTGACGATCCGCGACCTCCTCCAATCGCTGCGGCCGACGCAGTGGACCAAGAATCTGTTCATCTTTGCCCCGCTCGTCTTTGCCATGGATTTTTTCAAGCCCGACCGCTGGCTCAGGACAGGGGCCGGGTTCGCTATTTTTTGCCTTTTTTCCGGCTCGATCTACCTGGCCAATGATGTCTTTGACCTGGAGGAGGACAAGCGCCATCCCAAAAAGTCGCAGCGGCCCCTGGCCTCGGGAAGGATGGCCAAGTCCGAGGCCGTCTTGGCGGCCGCGGTCCTGGCTGTTCTCAGCCTGGCCCTGGCCTTCGTGCTGAACCGAAATTTCTTCATCGTCTGCCTCGTCTACGGGATTCTCCAGCTGGCCTATTCCCTGAAGCTCAAGCACGTCGTGATCCTGGACGTCTTTCTGATCGCGGCCGGTTTCGTCCTCCGCGTCGTGGCCGGCGGGCTGGTGATCGATGTGCCCCTCTCCTCTTGGCTGCTGATCTGCACGATGCTCCTGGCGCTTTTTCTGGCCATGAGCAAGCGGCGCCATGAGCTCGTCCTTCTCGAGGAAAACGCCGCCAGCCATCGGCCGATCCTCAAGGAATACAGCGCCTACTTGCTCGACCAGATGATCGGGGTCGTGACCGCCTCGACGGTCATCGCCTACTGTCTTTACACGGTCTCCGAGGAAACGGCGGCCAAGTTCGGCACCAACAATCTCATTTTCACGACACCTTTTGTCCTCTACGGCATTTTCCGCTACCTTTACCTTGTCCACCAGCAAGGGAAGGGGGGAAGCCCCGAGGAACTGGTCATCAAGGACAAGCCGCTTCTCCTCGATATCGTCCTCTGGATCGCGGCCGTCATCGTTATTTTGTATGCCAAGTGATCGAGGCATGGCCAAATCGAAAGTCGCTGTCCTCAAAACATCGCCCCGGACTGTGCTCGACGATTATAAAAAGTTGATGCATCTGGCGGATTACCAGTCCGTCCTTGCCAAAGACCGCGAGACGGCCCTCAAGGTCAATATCTCCTGGCATTATTTTTATCCGGCCTGCTCGACGACGCCCTGGCAGCTCGAGGGCGTGATCAAGACCTTGCTCGAGGACGGTTACAAGAAAGAGCGCATCCATGCCTGTCACAACCGGACGGTCGTCGTCTCGGCCAAGAAAGGCGAGCGGGAGAACAAACACCTGCCGGTCGTCCAAAAATACGGGCTGCGCAACATCCATCTCTACGAAAACGAACCGTGGGTCCGCTATGAGCCCAAAGGGAAGATCCGTGTCCTGGACAGGATTTTCCCCAAGGGTATCGAGATCCCCAAACGGATGATCGGCGAGAATATCATCCACCTGCCGACGATGAAGACGCACGTCTTCACGACCATGACCGGGGCCATGAAAAATGCCTTCGGCGGCCTGCTCCATGAGAGGCGGCATTGGACGCACTCGGTGATCCATGAGACGCTGGTCGACCTGCTGACGATCCAGAAAGAGATTCATCCGGGGATCTTCGCCGTGATGGACGGGACGATCGTCGGCGACGGGCCGGGCCCGCGCTGCATGGTGCCCTCCATCAAGAATTATATTTTGGCCGGCGCCGACCAGGTGGCCATTGACGCCGTGGCCGCGAAGATGATGGG
>JAPKZH010000566.1 GCA_026393905.1 Candidatus Aminicenantota bacterium | reverse complement strand
TCTATCTTCCGGACGACTGAGATGGGATATCACTCGATTATAATTAAAAATCTCCTTTTCTCCGCTATTGGCAAGCATGACTGGAAATCCCTCCCAGAGTCGGGGATCGCCGCTTTCAATGACATCGGCCAAAGTCTCATTGGCATTCTCGTGTTCTTCAGTTTCGAAAAGGGGATAGCCGAGTCTTGCAGCTTTTTTTAGGAGATCTTTATCGTTTTCCATTGGCTTTTCCTTCCTTGACGAGCATCAGAAAATATTCCAAATTCTTTAGTATCCTCTCCTCCGAAATATCAAAAGAAGCGGTATCGCGAAATCTTCTCTCGAGACGCCGGATATCGATTTCTTTCCTTTGGTTCTTCATCAAGCTCAGACAATCATCCATATCCGCCGATGTGCCCCTGAACAGCTTGCTTATGAGAAGATCATAAGAATTGAGAACTCCCAGATATATATAGCTGAATTCTTTGAACAATGTATGGTTTCCCTTCTCCAAGGGCGACCCTAAGAGCTCTGTTGTATGGACACGGGGCCCCCTGAACAAATCAAAGACGAAATCGCTTTCCCTTCTCCAGCCGGAGCCGGTGACGGATATATATCCCAATTGTCGTAGAGTTGATATGAGATAATCGTGTTCTTTCTCCTCGGGTACGATAAGATCAATATCTTTGGTCGACGGCTTGATATTGAGCAAAGTGAGCGCCGTTCCGCCGCAGGCAATAAGTCTCACTCGTTTTTTGAGAAAGCTGTCCCACAACGCCAGCCGGCTCAAGAGTGTTTCTTTATCGGCTCTATATTTCATACAATAATTTGTATTAAAAGATACAATTTACTGTATAATTTAATACAATAATTATTCTATTTTGTCAAGCAGAAAAATAGAGCCGATATCCTCTTGACAAACGTCTGTCGCCGGATTATCTTATATATGGTGAACAAAATGGTGAACAAAATCCGGAAAGAGCTGACCCAGAGGCAGGAGAAAATCCTCAAGGCTGTCGAGGCCTTCATCCTCGAGCATGGCTACGCGCCGACCGTCCGCCAGTTGGGACGGCTGCTGGCCATTCCCAGCCCCTCGGCCGTCTTCAAGCACCTCATGAGCCTGGAGAAAAAAGGCTACCTGCGGCGGGAAAGGGGCGAGCTGCGCCTTTCCGGCTTTCCGGCCGCCCTGGAAAGCCAGGTCCGGGTGCCCCTGGCCGGCCTTGTCTCCGCCGGCGCCCCGAAAGAGGCCTTTGATTTCTCGGGGGAGGCGATGGACATCCCCGACTGGATGGTGGGCCGCAAGCGCGGCAACATCTTCTGTATCCGCGTCGAAGGGAAGAGCATGATCGACGCCTATATCGACGACGGCGACAACGTGTTAATGGAAAGGACGAACACGGCGAATTCAGGAGAAATGGTGGTCGCCCTTCTCGAGGACGGCTCAGTGACGTTGAAGCGGCTCCGGCGGGAGGACGGGAAGACGTTCCTCGTGCCCGAGAACCCGGCCTATAAGCCCTTCGAGGTCGAGAACCTGAGGGTCCTGGGGAGGGTGATTGGCGTGTTGCGGAAGTACTAAGCCCCTCTGTATCCCCCCTTGAAAAAGGGGAGGAGAAGAGGGGATCGCCACGCTTCGCTCGCGATGACACGTACCGTGGGGACATGTACTTTAGTACGTGTCCCCGAGATATGTACCGAATTAAGAAATTTGGAACATGTCCCCGATTTTTTTGAGGTCGCCACGGCACTTCGTGCCTGGCGATGACAGGCAACGGCTCGAGTAGGATGAGATTGCCGCGCCGCTCCGCTCCTCGCGATGACATGCGTGATCATCGGGAGATTCAAGAGGAAACGCGGCAATCTCGCCTTTGTCAATAATCGTTTTTAGATAGAGGCGCGGGATCGCCGGGGCTTTGCGTTCCTTGCGATGATAAAGAGAAGGCGGGTCTCTCGTCTCTTTTGAGGGCATCATGTCGAACGCAACAACGGTCGAACGCGCCGCGGCGCCGGCCTTCGGGCCCGCATGCCTGGACGCCACCCCTGCCGCTGCCCGGGCGTTCGTCCGGGCTTCAGCCGCGCACCCCGCCGCTCCCGTTGTTTCCTCGCCTTCTGTTTCTCCGCCTTCCGCTCGACCGGCCCAGCGCCGGTTTCTCGTCCATATCGACATCGACGCCTTTTTTGCGGCCGTCGAAGTGCTCCTCAACCCGTCCCTCAAGGGCAAGCCGGTCATCGTCGGCGGCCTGCCCCACGAGCGCGGCGTCGCCTCCACCTGCTCCTACGAAGCCCGCAAATACGGCGTCCACTCGGGCATGAACCTCCGCAACGCCTACAAGCTCTGTCCCCAGGGTATTTTCGTCCGCGGCAGCTACCAGGTCTACCAGGCCTTCTCCGATAAATTCTTCAGCATCCTCCACGAGTACACGCCCGACGTCGAGGACGCCTCGCTCGACGAAGCCTACCTCGACCTGACCCGCTGCCGCCATCTCTATCCATCGTTTTCCGGCACGGCCCGCCGGATCAAGGAGCGCGTGGAGAGGGAGACCGGCCTCAAAGTCTCGGTGGGCGTCGGCCCGAACAAGATCCTGGCTAAGCTCGCCACCAAGCGGGCCAAGCCGGCCGGCTTTTTCGAGGTCGAGCCGGGCAGGGAAGAGGAATTCCTGCGCGACCTGGGGATCGAATCGCTCCCCGGGATCGGGCCGAAGTCCCAGGTCATCCTGCGCATGCTCAACATCCAGAAGATCGGCGACCTGTGGGGGCTTCCGCGCACGACCCTTCATTCGATTTTCGGCCTGGGCGGCGACGACATTTACCTCCAGTCGCGGGGGATCGACAGCCGTCCCGTCGTCACGTCCGCCATCCCCAAATCCGTGTCGCGCGAGACCACGTTTCTCGAAGACCTCTGGGACAGGCGCCTGCTGCTCGCCCACCTGGCCTACCTCTGCGACCGCCTGACCCTTGCCCTGCGGCAGGGCCATTGTTATGCCCATATCATCGAGGTCAAGGCGCGCTATTCCGACTTCAAGACCGAAGGCCGGCGCCGCCTCCTCATCACGCCCCGCCAGGAGATGGGGGATGTCTATAAAATTGCCGAGGAGCTTTTCCTGGAGCTTTACTCCGGCTCGCGCCTCTCCCTGCGCCTGGTCGGCGTGAAGGCTTCGGACCTGGTCCGGGCCCGGCCCCTTTCGCTTTTCGAGCCGTACTCCGACCGCCAGGAGCGGCTGGGCGCGGCCGTGGACCAGGTCCGCGAGAAATACGGGTTCGGCTCGGTGCTCACCATGCGCGAGAAGATGCTCGAGGCGATCTACCAGTTCGAGAAGAAGCGCGGCTTTGTCCTGAAGACCGCCTCTCTGACAAGGTAAGGAGAGACGATGTTCATTCCGCTCCGCGTCCATTCCGTTTACAGCAAAGGGAAGGGCGGGGCGACCCTCGAAGAGCTGGCCTGGTGGGCGGCCCAGAAAAAGGTCCCGGCCTTCGCCCTCTCCGACATCGAAAACCTCTACGGCTGGGCCAAGTGGAAGCGGGCGGCCAAGGCGGCCGGGTTCCGGGCGTTGTTCGGCTGCGAAGTCGAGGTCGGGGGAGAGAGATTCCTGTTTCTCGTGAAAAACCGGGATGGCTACTGGAACCTGATGGAGATTTTCAACCGCCGGGAGATAAAGGATGCCAGCGGCCTCGTGACGATCTTCATTCCGCAGCCCAAGGAAGCAAAGGAGGCCTTGCGGGCCGGCCCGTCCGCGGGCGATTTGTATATCGGCGCTGACTTTTTCAACTTCCGCCGGGCCCGGGCGCTGGCCGAAACCCGCGGTCTCCCGCTCGTCTGGGCTAACCCTCTAAAGTTCATTCGGTGCCCCGAAAGGCTAGTCCTCCTCCACGCCTTCGAGAAAAAAATCCCGTACCCGCCCGAGTGGGATACCCTCGGCAAAAAAATAAAGCTTTTCGGGCCGGACCAGGAAGTGATGGCGCTCAAAAAATTCGGCGCGGACGTCACCGACGCCTTCCGCCGGACGTTCGAGATCGCCGAGAAATGCGACTTCTCTTTCGCCCAGATCGTCCCGGCTCTCCCCGCCGACCTCTTTCCCGTCACCCTCCGCGACGAAGTCATGGCCCGTCTCCGCACCCATAAAAACCTCGGCTGGGACGAGCGGCAGCGGGCCAAGCGCGAGCTCGCCGTCATCGAGAATTCGGGCTTCGCCCCGTATTTCCTCATCGTCCACGACGTCGTCGAGTTCGCCCGTCGCAACGGCATCCTCCACAACCTCAAGGGCTCGGGCGCCTCCTCGTACCTCACCTCCCTACTCGGGATTTCGCACATCAACCCCGTCGAGTTCGACCTCTACTTCGAACGGTTCCTGAACAGCGGCCGCGACGACCCGCCCGACATCGACCTGGATTTCGACTCGCGCCTGCGCGACAAGGTCCTGGCCTATGTCCTGGAGAAATACGGGCAGGGGAGGACGGGCGCGGCCTTCGTCTGCAGCCTCAAGAATTTCCGCGCCCGCTCGGCGCTCTACGAGACGGCCCGGGCGTTCGGCCTCCCGCCCGAGGAATCGCGCTCCTTAAGCAAGCGGGCGCCTTATTTCGCCGAGCCCGATTATCTGAAGCGGGCCAAACCGATCCCCGGCTACCTCGACATCTGGAAGCTGGCTTCGGAGCTCACGTCGGTGTACAACGAGATCTCGCTCCACGTCGGCGGCATCATCCTCACCCCCGCGCCCGCCGACCGCTACCTGCCGCTCGAAAAATCGGCCAAGGGTTTCATCATGTCCCACTTCGACCGGGACGCGGTCGAAGACCTGAAGCTCATCAAGCTCGATTTGCTTTCGGTGCGGGGGTTGGCGGCCATTTCGGCGACAAAGGTCGGGCTCGGCCTGAAGACGATCCCTCCGGGCGATTCGAAGACTTTCGGGCTGCTCAAGGGTGCCAAGACCATCGGCTGCTTCCAGGTCGAAAGCCCGGCCATGATGAACCTGCTCCGCCGCATGAAGCCGGAAGATATTTACGAGCTGACCCAGGCGCTGGCCCTCATCCGTCCCGGCCCGACCGAAAGCGGGATGAAGGAAGGGCTGCTGAGGAGCCGCGAGGGGAGGGGCACGTTCCGCGACCCGTTCCTCGATAAGATCCTGCCCGAGACCGAAGGGCTTCTTCTCTACGAAGAGCAGGTGATGCAGATCGCGGAGCGGGTGGCGGGCATGCCGCCCGAGGAGGGCGATTTGCTCCGGCGCAGCTTGAAGGCCAAGGGCGAGTCGCCGCTGGCCATCCTGCGGTCGCGGTTTTTCAAGGAAGCCAAGGACCGGGGATACACGGCCGGCGAGGTCGAAAAGCTGTGGCAGACCATGGAGAAATTCTCGTCCTATTCCTTCAACAAAGCGCACAGCGCGTCTTATGCGGCCATGGCCTACCAGGCCGTTTACTTGAAGGCGCACCACACCGTGCCTTATCTTGCGGCCGTGCTCAACGCCGGCGGCGGCTACTACATGCTGCCGGAGTACATCGAGGAGGCCAAGCGGCTCGGGATCAAGATTTTTGGCCCGGACGTGAACCGGAGCGGATACGAGTTCCAGGTGGAGGACGGCGGCATCCGGGTCGGGTTCACGTCCATCAAAAGCCTGCCGCTGCGGACGGCCGAGAAGATCATCGAGGAGCGGAAGTCGGCCGGCGACTACCTCTCGATCGAGGACTTCCTGGCCCGCGTCCATGTCTGGATCGAGGCCGTGGAGGTCGCGGCGGACCTCGATTCGCGTGAAAAGGCCAAGATGCTCCTGGAGTCGCTCGGCTTCAGCCCCGCCGGCGATCCGCTCGCGCTCTACGAGGGGAAGAGGCCGGAGCTGCGGATCGGGGATTTACGCAAGCACGCCGGGCAGCAGGTCGAGCTTGTGGTGAGGGTTGTCGATGCACGCGGGAAAGAGGTCAACGGCGGCCGGAAGTACTTCTATTTGTTCGAGGACGAGACGGGCTTGCTCGAGGGCGTGGGCGAGCGCAAGTGCCTGACCAGCGGCGAGCCGCCCATCTGCTGCCTGCGGGGCGAGGTGAGGGCCGACGGGAACGGCATCATGAAGATGTTCGACTGCAGTTTCATGAGGTCGTTTTAACCGCTTTCTCACCCTGTCTTACAAGCAGTTGATAAAATTCGGGGACACACACGGTGTGTGTCCCCGAAGATCTTATTCCTATATAATACATAGATTAAATAGATAAAATCCTTGAAAAACGCCGGCCGGCATGGCATAATAGGCAAACTTGAGGCTTCCCCTTAGGGATGAGACAAGGGAGCGAAAATTTCAACGACTGAGGAGAGCATAAACATGGCTGAGACAAAGACTCTTAAGGTGGGCGATTCGGCCCCGGATTTCCGGCTCAAGGACCAGAACAAACACGACGTGCGGTTGTCCGAGCTCAAAGGTAGAAAAGTCCTCTTGTCCTTCCATCCGCTGGCCTGGACTCCGGTCTGCTCCGAGCAGATGAAATCCCTAGAGAGGAACTTCGAAGTGTTCGCCAAATGGAACACGGTCGCCCTGGGGCTGAGCGTGGACCATGTGCCGTGCAAAACCGCCTGGGCCAAGGAGCTCGGGGTGAAAAGCATATCGCTTCTTGCCGATTTTTGGCCGCACGGAGGCGT
>JAPKZH010000397.1 GCA_026393905.1 Candidatus Aminicenantota bacterium | reverse complement strand
CCGGGGACATCCGCCCTCATGGGCAATCCTGAACGCTTAGAATTTGATGCCCAGCATGAACACCATCAGCCGGGATTTCGACAAGAACTTCTCTGTCCCGGTCACAAGGGTTTCATAGTCTCCGGGTTTTTCCTCCAACTCGGCCATTCCCATATGATACCGCCCTTCGATAAAAATGTTGATGCCGCCCAGGGGGAGCGAGGCCCCCGCCCCCAAAACCAAACCGTAATCAAGCGGCTTCAGGTTCTTTTTAATATCTTCGGTTCCCGAGCTTTCGATGGGAGGGGCGGATATTTGGACGCTGTAGACGAGCTCGCTTTGGAGGATGAAGGCTATTTCGCCGCCGCCCAGGAGATAGACATTGGGCACTTTGTTCCTGAGGACATTCAGCTTGAGAAGGATGGGGACGCTCACTTCGTCGATGCTGAACTTCAAATCAAAGGTGATCCCGGATAAATCCCCCTTGAAAAGCGCCCCTTTCGGGAGATAGAGCAAATCGATTTCAAACCCGATGAGGGATCCTCCCCTTTCATATCCCAGGCCGCCGCCGAACCCGCCGCGGGGTTTATTGGAGCTGTCGATGACGGATTTGTTTTCTTTGGCATTATAGGTCATATTGGCCGAGACCAGGCCCCCCATGATCTTAAATCCGCCCAAGACGCCGCGGGCCGACCCAAATCGAGGGGCTGCCGGCGCCTCGGCCTTTTCAAGCTCTTTTTGGATGACGGGCTCCTTCTCGACGACAGGCTCTTTCCGTTCGGGAGCTTTTGCGGCCGGCTCGCCGGGCTTTGCTCCCGAGACGATATCGACGACGCTCTGGCTGATATAGCCGAATATGGCCTTGCCTTGATCATCCATCACGGTGATTTCAAACCAATCGCCCAGCTTCTGGGAGGCTTCCAGGAGCGTGCCGGACCTCAGCTGTTTGATGACCGGCGCATTCATGTCCGGCTCGGAGCGGACGTTGGCCAATTGGACCTTGATTTTAAGAATATATATTTCCTGGGCATAGAGCCCGCAAAAAACCGCGCACAGAATCATTCCGGCGACCAGCATTTTTTTCATGCGTTCCTCCGCTTATGGGCGATCATTTTTTGTTCATGCCGGCAAGCGAAGACATTCCTTGATAGCGTCGAGGTTCAGCAGACCCTTCAGCCGCCGCCGGTCAAGAATCGTGTCTTCCCGCTCGACTCCCGTCGAGATGATGACGGCCCTGGCCTCGACGAGGTCCTCGATCAACTTGAGGTAATCCTTGAAAGCCCGGGGAAGGCCGGCAAATTCCCGCGCGCCGTGAACGGGCTGTTTCCAGCCGGGGACATTTTTATACTGAGGAACCACTTTTTCCAGGATCCATGGCTCCGGCGGAAAACTCCGGAGAAGACTTCCTTTATATTTATACCCCGTCGAGATGCGGACCTCCTCCAGCTCATCCAGGACGTCGGGCTTGGTCAGGACGATTTTGTCGATGCCGTTGACCCGGCAGGCGTAGGAAACCGCCAAGACATCAAACCAGCCGCAGCGCCGCGGCCGCCCGGTCGTCGCTCCGAATTCGTCTCCCCGCCTGGCGATGATTTTTCCCGTCTCATCGAAGATTTCCGTGGGAAAGGGCCCGGACCCGACCCGCGTCGTATAGGCCTTTGTCACGCCGAGCACGGCATCGAGCTTGGAAGGGCCGATCCCCAGGCCCGTGCAGACCCCGCCCGCCGTGGAATTGGAGGACGTCACGAAGGGATACGTGCCGTGATCGATGTCCAGGAGGGCGCCCTGGGCGCCTTCAAACAGGATCGATTTCCCTTCCCTCATTTTTTGATCGAGGAGGAGGGACACATCTTGGATATATTTTTTCAATCGCTTGGCATAGGCCGCATACTCGTCATAAATCACCTGAGCATCAAACGGCGGCAGCCCCTGGCGCGTGCAATACGAATTCTTTTCTTCGACGTTCTCCCGAATCTTTTCTTTGAGGACCTCGAGATCGAGCAGGTCGCCGGCCCGGATCCCCCGCCGGGCCGCCTTGTCCTCATAGGCGGGTCCGATGCCCCGGCAGGTCGTCCCGATTTTCTTAGCGCCCCTCTGCTCCTCGCAGAATTTTTCGACAAGGCCGTGATAGGGCAGGATGAGATGGGTATTCTTGCTGATGGCGATGTTTTCATCGCGGATGTCGACCCGCTTTTTGAGAGCGGCCAGCTCCTCTAGGAAGGCTCTGGGGTCCAGAACGACCCCGTTGCCGATGACGCACAATGTCCCGGGGTGCAAAATGCCCGAGGGGATCAGGTGGAGGACGATTTTTTTCCCTTGGACATAGACCGTGTGGCCGGCATTGTGCCCGCCCTGGTAGCGGGCGACGACATCAAACGACGGGGTCAGAAGGTCGACGATCTTGCCTTTCCCTTCGTCTCCCCACTGTGTGCCCAGAAGGACGATATTGGCCATGGAGCTCCTCGTCAAAAATGGACGGCGACCTGAGCCCGGAAGATGTTATCTTGGAGCTCGAGGTTTTTTTCGCGGTTCACGTTATATTCAACCTTCAGCAGAAAATTCTGATGCGGCGAATAGACAAGGCCGAACGCCCACCGGCTGTGGTCGCTGAACATCCCCAGCCCGGACTGGAGGGGAGACGCAAATCCGGGGCCGTGAAAAGCGTCTTCATATCTCGATTTTTCATAGGCCACGACAGGGCTGAGATTGCCGAGGTTGAGCCAGAGCTGGACGAAAAAGCCTTCCGCCTTTCCGCGCGAAAACGGGGCCGGGTTGTCCATCAGAGCCCGGGAATATTCGGCCTTGATGTTGAAGTTCG
Source organism: Candidatus Aminicenantota bacterium (assembly GCA_026393905.1). Classification (GTDB taxonomy): domain Bacteria; phylum Acidobacteriota; class Aminicenantia; order Aminicenantales; family UBA4085; genus JAPKZH01. Next base: position 13,210 of record JAPKZH010000397.1, on the reverse strand, counting down.
TGGCGGTCCACGTCGCGTCCAGGCCTTGGAGGGAGAGGTTCCGCTCGTCGGTGTCATCGTATTTTCCCTTGTAATAAGAGACGCCGATTTCCAGGCTCTGGCTTGGGGTAAATCCGAGCCTGACACCCTTGCCCTTGTCGCTGTTATTGTCCTTGAACTGCTGTCCAGCGCGCAGGTTTTCGCCCTCGGCCAGACCATTCCCCATATAGGCCGCATACTGGAGAAAGCCGATCTTTCCCTCAACGAGGACTCCGAGGTCCCTCCAGCTCGAAGGGAAAAGTTCTCCGACCGGGTAAGGACTCTCGACCAGGCTGGTCTGGAAGGCCCGTCCGGAGGCATTGTACTTCCCAAACGGAACGAGATACAGGCCCAGCTTTAGCTGGAAGGCCTCCGAGGCCGCAAATCCCGCCCAGGCCTGCTCGATCTCCGGCCTCATCGCTTCTTTCGTCTGGACTTCCAGGGCATAGGAAAATTGAGGAGTCCATTCGCCGGAAAAAATGAGCCCCGCCCTTATGTTCTCAGTACTGCCATGGGCATACGAGCTCTGTTTCTGGCCCTTGAGGAAATCCATGGAAAAATACCCGTTCATATGGACCTGGCCAAAAGCGGTTCCACCCGCGACAATCCCGATGATGAACAAGACCGCCAGTCGTTTGATCATAGAATTGAAAAATCGAAATCATCTTCAAGGAGGGACTGTTTCCACCGTTCCACATTCAGCTTCTGGGTCACGGCCCGGGAAATGCCGTTGACGCCGTTTTTGGTCCCCATCCAGATCGCGCCGATCAGGATGCCGTCTTGGAGGACGATTTTTTTATAGATTCCTCCTTCCTTGTTTTCGCGCCGGATCTCCTCGAACCCGCCGGCCTCAGGATTGACCAGGCCGACGGAAGTGACCAAGAGGCCGACGACCTTCAACGTGTTCGAGGGTATCGTTCCTTCATATTTTTTCCTCTGGCCGAGCATGTTGGCCGCGACCAGGCGGGCTTGTTCGAAAGACGCTGGGATGATTCCATAGATCCTGCCGTTATGCTGGATGCCGTCTCCGGCTGCGTAAATGCGAGGCTTTCCGGTTTCCAGGAACTCGTTGACGACGACCCCGCGGTCAACCGCCAGCCCGGCCTCCTTGACGATTCCCACATTCGGCCTGACGCCGGCCGCCACGATGGCCATATCGGCGGAGAGCTCTTCGCCGTTCTTGAATCGCAGGCCGCGGATTTCATCCGACCCCAGGATCTCGTCCGTCGTAACGTTGAGGCGGACCCTGATCCCGCATTTCTCGATCTCGGTTCGCAGGAGGGCCGCTCCCTGAGGGTCCAACTGGCGCGGAAGAAGATAGGGGAAAAATTCGACGACCTCGACGTCCGCTCCCCGGGCCTTGGCGGCGCGGGCGATTTCCAGGCCTAACAGCCCGCCGCCGATCACAACCAGCCGCGGGTGCGATTTCATATAGTCCAGAATGTTCAGGGCATCGCTCAGGGTCCTCAGCGTGAATACGCCTTTCTTGTCGGCGCCCTTGATCGGGGGCAGGAAGGCCGAAGCTCCGTTGGCCAACAGGAGAAAGTCGTAGGTCAGGCGCTGTCCATTCTCGATTTCGACTTCCTGGGAATCGGGGACGATTTTTTTGACAGGCGTGCCCAGGCGGAGCTGGATTTGCTCCTGGCTGTACCAGACGCCGGGAAAAGCGAACATCCTCTCAAATGGCAGGTTCCCGGCCATGAACTCGATCAGATTCGGCCGCGGATAATAGATAACCTGTTCCTCGGCAAAGATCTCGATCTCCGCCCGCCTGTCCAATTCCCGCAGCGTTTTCGCCGCCATCGTTCCGGCCAACCCGTTTCCGACGATGATGATCTTCACGACGAGCCTCTCAGGATCAGCCGCCTCAGGCGGACATCTTCTGGAAAAACTCTTTTCCGACTCCGCACTGCGGGCAGACCCAGTCTTCCGGTAGGTCTTCGAAGGCTGTCCCCGGAGGGACCCCGTTTTCCGGGTCGCCGACGGCCGGATCATAGACATAGCCGCAAGCCGTGCATTCCCATTTTTCCATCTGAATCCTCCTTCCCTTGAGAAAATGCTCCGGTCAATCTTCCTGCAGGATGGTGGTCTCGTATTCTTTTTCCAGCTTGAGCTTATGCGACTTCTCCTGTTGGATCAAGAATTCGAAAAGACGCTTCTGCTCAGGAAGCGGGCATTCGCCAAGGAGCCGGGTGTAAAGCTCGACCGCCTTGGCCTCTTTTTTCGCCGCAAAAATGAGCAGGTCTTGAAGGCTGCTCCCCTCGTCCAGCGGTCCCTCGATCAGGTAATCGCTGATCCGGAGGTCCTCGATCTCGCCGGTCGGCAGGGGAACGACCTTCCCTGCGGCGAGGTCCTCGAGAAGCTTTTTGTGATTTTGTTCTTCCGATTGAAGCTCGAGGAGCATGGTTTTCAGGCCCGGGGTCTTTGTTTTACGGGCCATTTCGCCGTAGCCCTTGGCTGCTTCGATCTCGCCCTGGATGGCGAATTGAAGCACGTCATGGACTGTCTGACACGTCGCAGTCTTTTTTCTTCCGCCGGCCATGAAAGATCCTCCTGGTCATCATAACGATAAAGAACAGACGCTGAGGCTTGAAACGATCCTGCAGACGAAACCATAATTATAGCGAAATCGCCGAGCAAGTCAATTTGCCCGTTTCCGCTGGCAGCGGGGACAGAACGAGCTCGTTCGCCCTCCGATCTTCAGGCGCCCGATTTTCGCCCCGCATCGAAGACAGGGCAAAGAGGCCCTGCCGTAGACTCGGTGCTCCTGCTGAAAAAGGCCCTCGGCGCCGTCGGCATCCTGAAAATCACGAATCGACGACCCGCCCGCGGCGATAGCCCGCCGTAGCACATGCCGCATGGCGGTCCACAGTTTTTCTTTCTGCTTCCTTGTCAGGAAAACGGCCGGCGTCAAAGGATGCAGGCCGGCTTCAAAGAGCATCTCGTCGGCATAGATGTTGCCGATTCCCGCTAAAAATGTCTGGTTTAGGAGCAAGCTTTTCAACCGCCCTTTTCGGCCTTGGAAGAGATGGACGAAAGACTCGAGGTCCAGGTCGAGCGGCTCGGGTCCGAGACTGCGGAGTTCCCGGCATTCCAGCGGATCCGAGGCTTCGAGACAGCGCAGATATCCGAATTTGCGCACGTCCCGGAAACGAAGCTCATGAGTCCGGCCCCGGAAAGAAACGACGAGATGGGTATGCTCGTCGCGCGGAGTTTGGCGCGGCGTCCAAAGCAGCCGTCCGGTCATCTTGAGATGAAAAATCAAATACAGCCGGTCCTGACATTCGACGAGGATCATCTTTCCCCGGCGGCGGACGGCATTGATCCGTTTTCCCTGGATCCTTTGAAGGCGGAAGGCTCCGTCTTTTCTCAACAAGGAAGGAAGCAAAACCTGGACCTCTTGAATGACCAGCCCGGACAGCTTGGGACGAAGGCCGGCGACGATGGTTTCGACTTCCGGGAGCTCGGGCATGGAGCTATTGTACCAGAAAGGAAGCGTCTTCAAATATGTGAATTCAAGGAGGCGTTGGAATCGCCCCTGAGGCCCCCCTAGCGGAGGGGGGCCCCTGGAATCGGGGATACACTTTGTGTTTTCCCGATTTCCGGAATCAAACTTTATTCCCCATTAAAGACACATCGGAAAATGCTCCTTGGAAGGAAGGCAGGGAGCGAAGCGACCGTTGGAAGGAAAACCCTACAAAGGGTTTCCTTCCAAGAGTGTCTTCCCCGAAGATTCATCGCCAGATGCTCCTTGGAAGGATGGCAGCGAGCAAAGCGAGCGTTGGAAGGAAACCCTAGGCAAGGGTTTCCTTCCAAGAGTGTCCGACGGGACTGGTTCCCCAGGGGGACGGGGGGCGATTCCGACGCCGATAGAAAATCACGCGAGCGGAGATGCTTACTACCAGAAATTTCTTCTTGATTTGGCCCTCCATTTATTTTAATATCCTTTTTCAAGATGAAGATCAAAAGCGTCGCTTTGATGGTCCTGGGATGGCTGGTTCCGGGATTGGGTCATATCGCCCAAAAAAAATTCGCCCGGGGCCTTACCTTCCTGGCCTGCATCCTGGCCATGACCGGCCTGGGCTTGGTCATGGGCGGCAAGATCTATCCCTTTCAAACAGAGAACCCCCTGACCATTCTCGCCTTCTTTGCCGACATCGGCAACGGGCTGGTCTATCTCCTGTCCAGGCTTTTGGGCTTCGGCCTTGGCGACCTCAGACAATCCACCTTTGAGTTTGGGACGGCCTTCATCGCGGGGGCCGGCCTGCTCAACTACCTCATTGCCCTCGATGCTTATGACATCGCTTCGGGGAAAAAGAGATGATCTTGAAAAGCCATCTCCTATCGATGATCCTCTACGCAGCCCTCGTCTCCTTGGTCCTAGCCCTTCTCCGGCGGACCGAGAAAAAAGCGCGGATCAAGTACGGGCTGTTTCTGTTTCTGATCATGATCGCCGGCGCCCTCCTCTTCGGCTGGCTGATGTACCTTTTCACTCTATAAAATTCGGGGATACGTACCAAATTTAGCAAAAGAATTCGGGGACACACACCGAATTTGCAAATTCGGTGTGTGTCCCCGAATTCTTTTATGTTATAATTTTTCCGTTCATGGATCCCCAAAAATACGAGACCGTCATCGGACTGGAGGTTCATGCCCAACTCCGGACCAAGACCAAGCTCTTTTGCGGCTGCAGCACGGAATTCGGGAAAACCCCCAACACCCTCACCTGCCCCGTCTGCCTCGGCCTGCCGGGAGCCTTGCCCGTGCTCAATGCCGCAGCCGCGGAGATGGCGGTGAAGCTCGCTTTGGCCGTCCACGCCCGGATCAACCCTCGCTCCCAATTCAGCCGTAAGAACTACTTCTACCCCGACCTTCCTAAGGGCTATCAGATCACCCAGTACCATCATCCCATTGCCGAGGAGGGTTGGCTTCGCATCGACGGAAGCGGCCGTCCAAAAATAATCGGTATCGAGAGGATCAACCTGGAAGAAGATGCGGGAAAATCCATACACGACGGCCTTCCGGACTCTTCGGAGAAAACGTCTCTTGACTTCAACCGGAGCGGGGTCCCCCTGCTCGAGATCGTGGGCAGGCCGGATCTGTCTTCTGCTTCGGAAGCCGCCGAATTTCTGCAGCTCCTCCGGGCTACCCTTCAGTATCTGGAAATCTGCGACGGCAACATGGAAGAGGGAAGCCTGCGCTGCGACGCGAACCTTTCCCTGAAAGAAAAGGGCTCCTCGACGATGGGTGTCAAGACCGAAATCAAGAACCTCAACTCCTTCCGGTTTCTGCAAAAAGCCCTGGACTACGAGGCTGAACGCCAGGCCGCGGAGATCGCGGCCGGCCGGCCCATCCGCCAGGAGACCCGGCTGTGGGACCCGGTCCGCAACCGGACATGGCCCATGCGGAGCAAGGAGGAAGCCCATGATTACCGTTACTTTCCGGAGCCCGATCTCCCCCTCCTGGTGCTCGACGAAAATTTCATGGAGCGGGCGAAAGCCTCGCTTCCCGAGCTGCCCCAGGAGAAAGTGGAGAGGTTGATTGAAACCTATAGGATCCCCGCCTATGACGCCAATCTCATGGCCCAGAGCCGAGGCCTGGCCGATTATTTTGAGCGGACGGCGGCGCTTTTGGAGAACCCCAAGGCAGCCTCGAACTGGATCATGCGCGAGGTCCTTCAGTATCTCCATGGGCAGCGCATCGATATCGGTCAATTTCCCATCCCGGCCGAACGCCTGGCCGACCTGATCCGCCGCGTGGACGATGGGACCTTGACCTTGACGGCGGCCAAAGACATCGTCTTCCCCAAAATGATCGCCGGCGGAAAAGAGGCATCGGCGATCGTCGTCGAAGAAGGGCTGGGCCAGATCGCCGATGAGGAAGCGCTCAAAAAAACGGCCCGTGAGATCGTCGCCGCAAACCCCGGCCCGCTCAAGCAATACCGGGAAGGAAAACGGCAGGTCTTTGGCTTTTTTGTCGGCCTGATGATGAAAGAGACCAAGGGCCGGGCCAACGCGCCCCTGGCCCATAAAATCTTAAAGGAAATCCTGGACGGCGACAAAGGTTCGTCATGATCGAGCTCTACCACGTCTGGAAGCAGTACCAGAAACCCGGCTGGGCCCTCTCGGACGTCACCATCACCGTCAAGAAAGGAGAGTTCTGTTTCATCACCGGGCCCAGCGGCTCCGGCAAGTCAACGCTCCTCAAAACCATGTACCGGGAAGTTGTTCCGACGGAGGGACAAATCATCATCGGCGGCAAGAATATCCTGAAGATTCCCGATCACAAGATTTATCTGCTGAGACGGAACATGGGCATCGTCTATCAAGACTTCCGTCTGCTTTTTCACCGGCGGGTCTTCGATAACGTGGCCGTCGCCCTCCAGGTCATCGGAGCCCCGATGAAAGATATGAAAAGAAAAGTCTTCATCGCCCTGCGCATGGTCAACCTCCACCACAGGATCTGGGACTACCCGTCCCATCTTTCCTACGGCGAACAGCAGCGTCTGGCCATCGCCCGGGCCGTTGTGAACAATCCCAGGATCCTCCTGGCCGACGAGCCCACGGGCAACCTGGACCCCAAGCTGGCCGTCGAGATCATCGGACTGTTCAAGGAGATCAACAAGCAGGGGACGACGGTCATCATCTGCACGCACGACAAGGAACTGATCCGCCAGTTCGGCGACAGGATCCTTTTCCTCCATGAGGGCAAGCTTCTCCGAAAGGACGCCGCGTGATCATCTACAAGGCTAAATATTTCCTCCGGGAAACCGCCAACAACCTCTGGCAGTACAAAACCCGGCACTTCTTCTCGCTGACGATCATTTGCTTATCCTTTCTCATCGTCGGCCTCTTCCTGGCCATTTCCAACAACCTCCGCGACCGGGCGGACGATCTCTCCAAAAACCTAGTGATCGTTTTTTATCTCCAGAAAAGCCTGCCGGCCGCGGAGCAGGACCTCATCGAGCAGCAGGTCCGCCATTCGCCTCTCGTCGCCGACGTCCGGGTCATCAGCCCGGCCGAGGCCTCGGAAAAGTTACTCCAGGATTTTCCCGGCCTCAAAGATATCCTGATGAACCTCCAGACCAATCCCTTTCCCGCCTCGATCGAGGCCACGCTCAAAGACCCGAGAACCCCCTACGATCAGACACTCCGGTTCATCACGGAAATGAAAAAGAACGCCGGCGTGGAAGACGTCCAGTTCAACAGGGACTGGGCCGACAAGATCCAATCCCTCAGCCGGTTGGCCCAGGCCGTGGGATTTTTCCTGGGCGGCATCCTCATCCTGGCCTCGTTCATCATCATCTCCAACGTCATCAAGCTCAACGTATTTGCCCGGAAGTCCGAGATCGAGATCCTGCGCTTGGTCGGCGGGACCAACACATTCATCCGCATCCCCTTTTTGCTGGAGGGGATCAGCCTGGGCATGGCCGGCAGCCTTTTGTCTCTCTTTTTACTCCTCATTATTACCAAAATTTTTCCGGTCTATCTGGGAACCTCACTCGGCGCCCTCCAGGAACTCATCAGCTTCCGGTATCTGTCCTTCTCTCAGGTCATCTCCATGGTGGCAGGAGGAGGTTTTGTCGGGTTTTTGGGAAGCCTGAGCTCCCTATCCCGCTTTCTTAGAATTTAAAATATTTTTGAAGCGGGAATAAAGGGGGATTAAGAAAAGCAGGAGTAATGACTTAAGATTTCAAAACTATTAATCCCCCTATCCCCTTTGAGAATAAAGGGGGATTTAAAAGGTCGAAGGGGCAATGCGCGAATAAAGAAAAATGCGGTGGCGCCGACCGGCCCCTGCTCCTTTAAAGAAGCGCTTGGCCCGAGCCTTGCATTTGACACCTCTAACTAATTGTCCTACAATCTTTTAGAAATGGCATCCCTTGGTCAAGAACTCAGGCGGGAAAGAGAACTCCGGGCCGTCACCCTCAAAGAGATCGCCAATCTCACCAAGATCAGCCTGAAGTATCTTCAGGCTCTCGAAGAGGACCGCCTGGACATCCTGCCGGGGCCGTTTTTTGTCAAGGGCGTGATTCGAGCCTTTGCCAAGGCCATCGGAGGGGATGAAGACTATTTTTTGAATAAATACCATGCCGACGCGCTTCTCCAAACATATGCCGTGGATCGAGACCGGAAAATCTTCGACCGAGGCCTGCCCGTCAAGAGCCGTTCCCGTCTTTACGCGATCATCGTCATATCCGGGCTGGCCCTGGCCATCCTCTTGTCCTTTTTGTTTCTGACGCCTCATAAGAGGGGGCGGGCCGCGTCCGCCCAGCCCCAGCCTGCGAGCGAGCAGATCCAGACAGTCGCGACGCCTCCTCCGCGCGTCCTGGAACCGATCCTTCAGGCCCAAAAAACACCGCTGAAGCTCGAGCTTTCCTTTCTGGCCGAAACATGGATTCAGGTCTATGCCGACGGAGAGCTCAAGATCGACGGCCTCAAGCTAGCGGGAGAGAGGGCCGCTTGCCTGGCCCAAAAAGAGTTCGTCCTCCATACCGGAAATGCCGGCGGTTTTGCTTTAACGATCAACGGCCAGCCCGGAAAGCCCCTGGGAGGCCCGGGCATCGTCCTGACCGACATCAAGATCACGACAGAGAACTACGGCCAATTCCTGCGCCGAGCGGAAAAAGACAAGCAGGCCGCGGCCGGATAGAAAGACCGACATGGAAAATCCCAAGACCCCCGACAACCTCAAGAAAAAAGGATCGCGGATCATCGGCGCCATCATCGTCGTCCTGATCATTCTGTTCGTCACCATCGATTTTTTCATCCGGAAAGGCACGGAATTTTCGCCGACGCGGGTCACCAACATTCTGCTGGTTTCTTTGCAGATCATCGTCCTTCTCCTGGCCCTCATCCTGTTCTTCGTCCTCGGCAGGAACCTCATCAAGCTCTATCTCGAGCGCAAAGGCAAGGTCGTCGGGTCGCATTTCAAGACAAAGCTCGTCCTCTTCTTCACCGCGCTGTCCTTCATCCCCACCCTGCTGCTCTTCCTGTTCACGAGCGACCTGATCAGCCGCAACATCGAACAATGGTTCAAGATGGACCCGAACAGGATCCTGGAAGACGCCAAGAGCCTGGCCGACGGCTTCGAGGTCAGCACCTCGGAAACAACGCTCCACTTTGCCCAGCAGCTGGCGAAAGAGATCAGCCGGCAGAATCTCTTCCGGCCGGAAAACCGGTCCCGGCTCGAGGAGTTCATCAAGGCCAAGCTGACAGAGTACAAGCTGGATGAGATCGGCATTTTTCTGGAAGAAGAAGAGCTTTTTTCCTACTTGAACCCCAACCTGCCCTTGCAGGATTATCAGGACCTGAAGATGGAGATCGTCAAACGGGCCCACCTGGGCGAGCTCTTCAGCGACATCAAGCCGATGGGCACGGGCGAGCTCATCCGGCGCGGTGTTTCGTTCCGCATCTCCAACATCGGGAACGTCCTGGTGACGACCGGGAAATTCCTTCCCCAAAACTACGCCCAGAAAATCAACACGATCACGACCTATGGTCAACGCTACCAGCAGCGGAAGATCCAGAAGGACCTGGCCAAGACGTTTTACCTCCTGACGCTCATCTTCGTCACCCTGCTCATCGTTTTTGCCGCGACCTGGATCGGGTTTCACATCGCCAAGAGCATCACCGTCCCGATCGAGAAGCTGGCCCAAGCCACCAAGGATGTCTCCAAGGGAAATCTCTCCGTCCGGGTCGAGGACCCGGCCTCGGATGAGATCGGCATTCTCATTGATTCCTTCAACCAGATGATCACCGACCTTCGGGAAGGGCAGCAGAATATCGCCCAAAAGACGGCCGAACTGGGGGCCCGGAAACAGTACATCGAGACCATCCTGAATGCCATCACGACGGGGGTCGTCGCTCTGGACGCCCAGGGCATCATCACCACGATCAACCCGTCCGCCCGCGAGATGCTGGCTCTCGCCGAAAAAAACCTGACCGGCAAACACTACAAAGAGGTCCTGAGCCACGACCGCTACACGGAATTCCTTAAAAATATCGACTGGGGGATGAAGGCCAAGTACCGGCTGACCGACAAGGAGATCCAACTCCTTCTCAACGGACAGCAGACGACGATCGCCCTGACCCTCTCCCCCCTCAAACAGCCGGGCAAGGAATTCTCCGGCCTGATCGTCATCCTCGATGACCTGACCCAGCTGATCAGGGCCCAGAAGCTCGCGGCCTGGAAGGAAGTGGCCCAGCGGGTTGCCCACGAGATCAAAAACCCTCTCACGCCCATCCAACTGAACGCGGAACGGATCATCAAGAACCTGAAGAAAACCAACGCCTCGACGGGCGCCGTCGTCATGGAGGGAGCCAAGGTCATCATCCAAGAGGCTCAGACGATCAGCACCCTCGTCGATGAATTCTCGGATTTTGCCCGCCTGCCCAAGATCAACCTCCAGTCGGCCAACATCCATGAGATCATCGAGCAAGTCATCGCCCTCTTCCGGGGCATCTTTGCCGACATCGAGTTCGAAGTGACGCTCGCCCCGGACGTTCCCCCTTCGATCCAGATCGATCCCGAGCAGATGAAGCGGGTGTTCATCAACCTGATCGACAACGCCATTGACGCCATGAACAAAAAAGGTAAAATCTTCATCCAGACGGTCTTTGACCGCGAGCCGCAACAGGTGAGGATCGAGGTGTCCGACACAGGACCGGGTGTTCCGGCGGAAGATAAAGAGAAGCTCTTCCTTCCCCATTTTTCCACCAAAAAGAAAGGCACCGGCCTCGGCTTGGCCATCGTCAGCCAGATCGTCAAAGAGCATAACGGTTCGATCGAGGTCCATAACAACCGGCCCAACGGGGCGAAATTCACGGTGCAGATCCCCGCATGATTAAAGACCGCATCCTCGTCATCGATGATGAAGCCAGCATCCGGTCCTCCCTGCAGGGCATTCTGGAAGACGAAGGCTACGACGTGCAGACCGTTGAAACGGGCGAGAAAGGCCTCGATCTGCTCAAGAGACAAAATTTCGGGCTGATCCTCCTGGACATCTGGCTCCCCGAGATGAGCGGGATGGATGTCCTGGTGCAGGTCAAAAGCATGGAGGAGCATCCCCAGATCGTCGTCATCTCCGGCCACGGCAACGTAGAGACGGCGGTCAAAGCCACGAAGCTCGGCGCCTTCGATTTTCTGGAGAAGCCGCTCTCCTTGGAAAAAGTCGTCTTGACCGTCAACAACGCCCTGCGTCAGCACAAGCTGGAAGAGGAAAACATCCAGCTCCGCGAAAAGATCAAGCCGCGCTATTACCTGGTCGGGAAAAGCGCCGCCATCCAAAAATTGCGCAAGGAAATCAAGAAGGCCGCGCCCACCAGCGGCCGCGTCCTGATCGGCGGGGAGAACGGCTCGGGCAAGGAGCTCGCCGCCCGGCTCATCCACCAGCAAAGTCAGAGAAAAGACAAACGGTTCGTCGAGCTCAACTGCGCCGCCATCCCGGACGACCTGATCGAAAGTGAGCTGTTCGGCTATCTCAAAGGCTCCGCGCCCCATGCCCATAAAGACAAAAAGGGGAAACTGTTGCAGGCGGACGGCGGGACGCTGTTCCTGGACGAGATCGGCGACATGAGCCTGAAGACGCAGGCCAAGCTGGTCAAGGCCATCGTCACCCAGAAGTTCGAGCCCCTGGGATCGCCGGAAACGGTCGCCTTCGATACGCGGGTGATCGCCGCGACGAGTAAAAATCTCAAGGATTTGATCCTGAAGGGGAAATTCAAAGAAGACCTATTTTTCAAGCTGAACGTCATCCCCATGACGATCCCGCCTCTCCGGGAGCGGACAGAAGACATCCCTCTTCTTATCCATTATTTTCTTAGATATTTCTCGGCGGAGTACGGGAAAAAACCCAAGACCATGGGCCGGGAAGCGATGAAAGCCTTCCTGAACTATACCTGGCCCGGCAATGTCAGCGAACTGATGAACGTCATCGAGCGCTTCGTGATCATGGTCGAGGACGACGAGATCAGCGTATCCCACCTCAACCTTTTCGTGGAAGCCCGGGAGCTGGAATCGATGCCCGGCCTCCATAACCATCTGACGCTCGGCCAGGCCGCCCTTCTCTTTGAGAAAAAATTCATCCACAGGGCGCTGACCAAAAACCGCTGGGACCTGGCCAAGACGTCCGCCGAGCTGGACCTGAATACGGAGGCCTTGAAAGAAAAGATCAAGGCCTTTAACATCACGCTGTTCGACTGAGCCAAGCTTTTATGCCCCTCGACCAAGCCGAAGCCATCGTCCTGAGAGCTTATAACGTCGGCGACCAGGACAAGGTCGTCATCTTTCTCGCGCGCGACAAGGGGCTCGTCCGCGGCGTGGCCAAAGGAGCCCGGAAATTCGGGAACAGGTTCGGCAGCACGCTCGAGCCTATGTCCTTGGTCAAGATGTTCTATTACGAAAAAGAACGAAGGGACCTCGTCACGGTCAGCGATTGCGACCTCATCGAATCGTTCTTCGACATCCAGAAGGACCTCAAAGCGTCGTTCACCGTCTGTTACTTTGCCGAGCTCATCGAAGAATTCTTCCCGGCGCGGGCACAGGAGGACCTCGTCTTCCGCCTCCTGCTGTCCGTCCTCCAGGCCATGAAAGAGCGGGGCGACCTCAGCCTGCTGACGCGGTATTTCGAGGTCTGGTTTCTCCAGATCAACGGATTTCTGCCGGATGTCCGCCCGAAAAAAGAGGAAGTCCAACGGGAGCTGGGATCGTTTTTGAGCTGGGCGAGGAAAAACCCGCCCCCAAAAACCGGCAAACCCCCTTTCTCGCCCGAGGAACTCAAGGGCATCCAAAAAAGCCTCCAGGCCATGATCGTCTTTCACATGGAAAAGGAACCCAGGAGCCTGCGGTATATCAAGGATTAGAATCGAAGGATAGCGTTGAGGATTTTTTCCTTTCCGCGAGAATCCTCTTCGCCTTCTGGATGACTATAAGTCAGCCGTCCTGAAACATCAAGTTTTTTTATCGCCCGCCCGCGACCGACATGGACTCTTCTTCCACCCACGAGAAAGGGAAGAAATCTATTTTCTATGCTGAGGGGATCATTGAGAAATAAGCAGGTTTGATCTCGCGATTGGCAGAACATCGGGAAGTTCGCGCCCGCTCTCGACTCAGTATCGTTCGAAGAGCTTTCCCCACTCGGTCTTGAGAATTTGACGCGTGCGCTGCTTGCCGATGGCAGGGTGCCAGATCC